>CAZPJJ010000133.1:0-9811 GCA_964586535.1 uncultured Acidobacteriota bacterium
ACCGGGTGTCGGGAAGATCGTCGGTGGGAAGGTCGGAGACGTCGGCCTCGAGGCGGGCGAGGACGTGGGAGATGGCGTCGCCGAGGCGGAGGTCGCGGGCGATGTCGTGGGCGCGCGGTGTCGCGGTGCGGGGAATCTCGTCCGTGAGCAGCAGCGCGAGGGCGCGGCGCGCGTCGTCGCGGCCGATGGGGACGGGGCGGGGCGGGCGGCCGAGGGCGGCCTGAGCGATCGCGGTGAGGGCGATCTTGGACCAGTAGCACTCGCGCGGGTCTTCGCGGCGGTCGGGGAGCGGCGTGAGTTCGGGGACGTCGCGGCCGTCGCCGAGGCCGAGGGTGTCGGGAGTGCCGAGGGTCTCGATGACGAAGGTGCCGAGACCTTCGATCGCGCCGAGCACTTCGTCGAGCCGTTCGAGGTCGGCTGTCGAGCGGAAAGGCCGGTCGGCGCCGTCCGCGGCGAAGCGCGGCCGCTCGGCGAGCAGACCGACGAGTACCGCGTCGAGCGGCTCCTCGAGGCGAGCGCGCCCATGCGGCACACGCGCCAGCCAGCCGCGCTCGACGAGCGCCCGGGCGCGCGCGACACGCTCCTGGACGGCACCGGTGCCGACGCGGCAGATCTCGACGATGGGTACCTGGATCAGCGCGCGTGCGGCGCTGCGGGCGTCCTTCGCTCCCAACTCGTCGAGGCCGACGAGTACGTGCGAGAGCGCGCGCACCAGCCCGTCGCGGTGCGTCTCGGGATTGCCGAGATGATCGCCGGAGGTCACGGCGAAGCGGTTGCCGAGGCGCACGAGGGCCGCGCCGATGGCCTCGCGCCGCGCATCGTCGAGCCACGGCAGCGCGTCGCCGAGGCGCTCGAGCTCGTTGCGCGGAACGGCGACGGGAAGCACGGGCTCTTCGGCCTCGCCCTCGCCGCTTCCCGCCCCCGGCAACGGCAGCAGGGCGAGCCGCTCCGCGACGCGCGCGCGCCACGCGGGGTCGGCGAGGTGCCCGGCCGCCCAGACTTCGCGCGCTTCGTCGAGCGGCGGGAAGCCGTGGTCGGCGAGCCGCGATGCGCGCCGTTCGTACGCGTCTTCTTCCTGCTCCGCGGGCACGATCCACATGACGCGCTCGAAGAGCGCCTCGTAGACGGGGCGATCCACCTCGCGCAGGCGTGCGAGCGCCTCCCAGAGCGCCGGGAAGGCGGCGTCGGGGGCGTCGTCCTGGGGCTCGATGTAGTAGAGCCCGTCCAGCGTCGCGACTTGCCGGTCCTCGGGCGGCCAGCGGTCCATCGATGTCGACTCGTCCGCCTTGGTCACGAAGAGCAGCTTCGAGAGCGCCAGCACGACGAACTCTTCGTCGGTCTCGCGCAGGAAGCGCAGCAGCAGCGCGGGATCCGCCTGGTGGAGCAGGTCGAGCCAACGCCCCGTCCGCTCGACGTCGATGACGTCGCCGCTCCACGCGTCGAGGTCGAGGACGAAATCGACCTGGGCGCGAGTCGCCAGGGGCAGCAGGGCGAGCGCGGACTGGGGATCCGATTCGGCCAGCGTGAGATAGAGATCCTGGGGGGGCAGCGCGCGGACGAGGTCAGCGGCGCGCTCAGAGGCGAGTATCGCCTCCGAGCGCTCCGCTGGAGTCATATTCCGAATGCTTGTGAGTTCCCGTCTCAGGGAGTCGGCGCTCGCGTTCACGGCGCCTCATTGTGCCCATCCGGACTGACGACCGCCAAGAAGGCGGTCCCTCGAGGTGTCTGGCCCTGGCCGCAGTCGGGCGCTGGAACAGGGGTGCGTGCTGGTTGTGCTTGCGGTCTACCTGTTCGCAGTCGTTTGGGTTTGCGGTTCGACTCGGGCTGTCGTTGCGGGTGACGGGCGGAGAAGCAATGCCCCACAGTAGGTGCAGCACGCTGTCTCGAGTTCGGTGTCGAACACCAAGTTGTGATGCCCGCAGCCGCAGACGATCGTGATCGTCACTATCGTCCTCCTTCCCCAACTCTGCGGCGGGAATATGGACTGATAAGGGGGGGCGGGCCACCAAAAAGAACGGTTCCGGGGAAGGTTCACCCATTGTTCAAATTGTTCAATTTCTGCAAGTTACTGTGCTGCGGGGTATTTGCCGCTGCCGGACGCGGCAGCGCCACGGATCCGTCGCACGAACGTCACGAACAGCATGGGGACAGCCCCGATCGCCATGAGTGGCACTAGACTCCGCGCGTTCGCGCGCGCCGGGATGGCGGAACTGGCAGACGCACGGGACTTAAAATCCTGTGGCCGTAAGGCCGTCCGGGTTCGAGCCCCGGTCCCGGCACCAGATGCTCGCGACATCCGCCCAAGGCACGTACTCCGGGCGCTCCGCGCCGTCGGCGAACACGAGCAGGCCGGCGTTTCGCTCGCCGAGGTCGCCGCTCGCCTCGAGACGGAGCGTCTCGCCGCTTCGGAGCGTCACTTCCGCGACCGGGACGCCCGGCACGATCGCGGCGACGAGGCCGAAGGGAATGCTGAAATCGACGCCCTGCCAGCGGGCGTCGAGCGTCTCGATGGTCTCGCTCTCATCGAGGTCGAAGACGAGGCGGCCGGAGAAAGTGGCGCCAGCGCGGGTCGTGACGCGGGCGGAAAGCGGGCGTCCTGGAGGGAAGTCGTCGTAGGACGGACCGGTGCCGGGGCCGTCCGAGAAGTCCACGCGCACGAAGGCGTCCCACGAGACGAGCACGCGCCCGTAGCGGTCGTCTTCGATGAAGAGCCCGAGGTTCCCCTCGCCGACATCGCTCGTGCCGTCGAGAAACATCTCGCGCCCGTCGTCGAGCGTGACGATCGAGCCACCGGGGGTGTGCTTCGCGATCGAGCGCAGGGTGTCGAAGCGGAACCGCACCTGCTCTTCGCCGGCCCGTGCGCGAAGTTCGTCGGTCTCGAGGCACGCGGCGCGATTCCACTGCACGAACCCGGTGAACGTGCCCTGCGGCGTCGTCACGGTGCCGTGAAGGCGTGAGGACACGCCCGCGAGCGGCTGCGTCGCGGAGAAGTCGATCGCACGGATGCGCACGGAGTCGAGGTCGATGACGCCGCGCGCTGAATCCCGGACGCGCACGCCGTCGTCGAAGTCGCTGGCCTCGAAGCGGTCGAGTTCGACGACGGTCCCACTCTTGAGCGTGACGACGACGTCGCGGCCGCTGGACTCGATGCGCGAGAGGTCTCCGAAGCGCACCATGAAGAGCCTGCCGAGATCGACGAGTCGGTTGCGCCTGACGATCTCCAGACCGAAAACGCGGATCGACTCTCGCTCGCGGGGCAGCGACGCGGGTGGTACGGACGCGGCCCACGTGTTCTCGCGCTTGGCTCCGTTGAAAAAGTCGTTCCAGAACGCCTCCTCACCCCCGCCGAAGCGCAGGCGTCCCTCGTACACGGTGCCGTCGACGGCGGTGACGCGTCCGAAGAGAAATCCCCGCCAGTGTTCGGCGGAGAGCGGAGGCCCGGGGTCCTCGGGCGGAGGGGCGGGTACGGCGGAAGGCGGCTCGAGACGCTCCAGACGCTGTTGGAGGAATCCGAAGGTCGCCACGCCGGCGACGAGGACGAGCGCGACCGAGAGAGCGGTGCCGACGAGGGAACTCTTGGTCACGAGTGGGCCTCCGCGCGCCATGCGCGGGGCAAGGTTAGCGCATCGCCACCCTTTGCAGTTCGGCCTGCAACGCGGTCATCGAGAACGGCTTCTGCAAGAAAGCCCCGTTAGGGACGTCGGTCAAGGCCTCGGCGTGCTCGCGAGTGAATCCCGACATGAACACGACGCGGATCTCGGGGCGCAGCGCCAGCACGGCGCGGTAGACCTCGACGCCGCTCATACGAGGCAATACCACGTCCGTGAGCAGCACGTCGATCTTCTGCGCAGGGTCGCGCGCGATCGCCAGCGCCTCTTCGGGCGACTTCGCCTCGCAGGATGCGTGTCCCATCCACTGCAGGAAGCGCCGCACCACGGTGCGAACGCCCGAGTCGTCCTCGAGGACGAGAACATGGAGTGGCGTGTTCGCCGATCCCGCGGGAGCGGGGGCCGCGTCGTCCTTCTCTTGCTCCTCGATCGCGGGCTCGGCGGGCAGGCAGACGGAGAATGTCGATCCGCTGCCGAGCGCGCTCTCGACGCGCACCGAGCCGCCGTGCTGAGTGACGATGCCGTAGACCGTCGAGAGGCCCAGCCCCGTGCCGTGTTCGAGTCCTTTCGTCGTGAAGAAAGGCTCGAAGATGTGCTGCTGCGTCTCGGGATCCATGCCGATGCCCGTATCGGCGACAGAGATGCGCACGCAGCGAGCACTCGCGGGAACCTTGCACGACGAACACGATGCGGTCGTCGGATGGACGGGCGCGGTCGTGATCGTCAGCGAACCTCCTCCCGGCATCGCCTCTCTCGCATTGACGACGAGGTTGAGCAGCACTTGCTCGAGCTGCGAGACATCGGCGCGTACGCGGCCGGTGTCCTCCGCGAGACGCAGCGTGAACTCGATGTCCTCGCCCAGGATGCGGCGCGCCATCGACTCGAAATCGAGCACGAGTTCGGTGACGTCGACGACGCGCATCTCGAGCGGCTGCTTGCGGCCGAAGGCGAGCAGTTGCCTCACGAGCCGGCGCGCACGCAGCGCGGAGGCTTCGATCTCGGAGATGGCGCCGCGATGCGGGTCGTCGTCGGCGAGCCCTCGGAGCAGCAGCTCGGCATGCCCGAGCATCGGCGCCAGCATGTTGTTGAGATCGTGCGCGATGCCGCCGGTGAGCCGCCCGAGCGACTCCATGCGCTGCGCGACGAGGAGCTGCCGCTTGGCTTCGTGTTCGAGCGTGACGTCTTCGTAGGCGACCATGACGCCGTCGAGGCCGGGAATCTCCGCGGCGAAGGGCGCCGACGAGATGCGCACCCAGACGCGCGAGCCGTCCTTGCGGCGGCGCGGGACTTCGATCTGCGCGAGCCGCTCGCCCGAGACCGCGCGGTCGAGAAATCCGCGGAACTGGTCTTGCAGTTCGGGCGGCACGACGGGGAGCGTCGAGCCGACCACCTCCTCCGCATTCCAACCGAAGATTCGCTCGGCGGCGCGATTCCACGAGCGCACGATGCCGTTCGGCGCGAGCCAGGCGAGAGCCACGGGGGCGGCGTCGAGAATCGCGCGTGATCGCGCCTCGGACTTCGCGAGCGCCGTTTCCAACACGCGCAAGTCGCGCATCGGCGTGACGTAGCCGTGGACGGCAGTGGGCTTGCCGTCGACGTCGAAGACGCCGTGCCCTTGCTCGCTGACCCAGCGCGCACGGCCCTGGGGATCGACGAGGCGATAGATGATCGAGTACGTCGAGTGTGCCGTCAGCGCTTCGTTGACGGTGGCCCACACCGCATCGCGATCGTCCCTGTGAATGATGTCGCCGAAGGAAGTAACGCGATCGTCGATGAGTTCCTCGGGCGTATAGCCGGTCAGCTCCTGGACCGTGCCGGACATCCACTCCATCGACCAGTTGCGATCGCAGCGGCAGCGGAAGAAGAACCCGTCGAGATCCTCGATGAGCGCGGCCGCCGCCGGCGTCTCGTGCGGGGTGTTGCGGCGCCGTTCTTCCAAGGCTCGTTCTCCCGAGGTGCGTTCGGCGTCAACAATGGGCTCGCGCGGCGGACCCAGTCCAGTCCTTTTCGGCCAGGGCTTCAGGAATATTCCGGGCCCTAGTGGGCGTCCTCGCCGCGGCGAACCGCTTGATCGAGCGCCTTCCGGAGCGCCGCGAGCGTGAACGGCTTCTGCAGGAAGACCACCCCCCTGGGCAGTCCCGCCGAGTCGACGACGGCGTCGGCGGCGTATCCCGACATGAAGATGGCGCGCACGCGCGGCAGGCGGGCGACGATCCGCGCGTGGACGTCGGGGCCTCGCATCTTGGGCATGACGACGTCGGTGAGCAGGAGGTCCGGCTCCTGGCCTTCGCCCAGGACGTGCTCGATCGCCTCGTCGGGCCCTGAGACGGCGACGACGACGTGGCCGAGGCTCCGCAAGAACCGCGACACGACGCGCCTCACGGCGTCGTCGTCCTCGACGAGGAGCACGCGGAGTTGCCTGGAGCGCTGCGGCTCTGGCTCCGCTACCGCCGCGACGGGTGCGAACGCGCCGGCCGGTTCGGCGAGCGGCAGTGTCACGACGAATGTCGAACCCTCGCCGGGCGTGCTCTCGACCAGGATCGCTCCACCATGCTCCTGGACGATGCCGTAGACCGTCGAGAGACCGAGTCCGGCGCCCCGGTCGAGGCTCTTCGTCGAGAAGAAGGGCTCGAAGATCCGGTCGATGGTCGCGCGATCCATGCCGAGGCCCGTGTCCGAGACCGAGAGGCGAAGACGACCGGACTCGCCGGCGGCATCCGCCGTGCGAATCGTCAGCCGGCCGCCGCGAGGCATCGCCTCGCGCGCGTTGATCGCGAGGTTGAGCAGTACCTGCTCGATCTGCGCGCGGTCGATCGCGACGTGGCTCTTGCTCGCGTCGCAGTGGACACACAACTCGACATCGTCGCCTACGAGGCGGTCGAGCATCGTCGCGAAGTCCTCGATGACGAGATGAAGGTCGAGCGTCTCGACGGTGATCAGCCTGCGCCGGCCGAAGGCCAGCAACTGCTCGACAAGTCGTCGTGCGCGCAAGGCCGCTGCGCAGATTTCCTGGAGTCCTTCGCGATGGGGGTGATCGGCGGTGGTCTCACGCAGCATGACCTCGGCGTGTCCGAGCACGGGCGTGAGCAGGTTATTGATGTCGTGGGCAATGCCGCCCGAGAGGCGGCCCAGCGATTCGAGGCGTTGCGAGCGCCCCAGCGCGGCGTTCATCGCTTCGCGCTCGGCGGCGATTCGCTTTTGCTCGGTGATGTCGCGGCCGATTCCGAGCACGAGCTCGTCGGAGAAAGGCATCGCGCACCACGATGCATCGATCGTGCGGCCCTCGCCGATGGTCATGAGGAAGTCTTCCCAGCGGCCGTCCGCGCGCTGGATGAAGGCCGCGACGCGCGCTTGATCGGCGGGTTTCGGGTAGAGCCGCCGGAAGATCTCTCGGCCCTGGCTTTCTTCGATCGAGATCCCGAGCGTCTCGGTCCAGCAGCGGTTGACCCAGACGTTGTGACCTTCCTGATCGGCGAGCGCGATCATGAGCGGAACTTTGTCGAGGATGTCGCGCAGCAGGTCGGTCTGCTCTCCTGATGGAGGATTGCCCATGGCCCCCTCGTCGGTGAAGCGCGCCCGGACGAGGAAATGATGAGTCCAATGACACAAAAGTGTCCAGCGCGGAGCTAGTCGGTGCGCGTCGCGCCGGACATCTCGCGCGCCGAGGCGAGTCCCCACTCGATCGGCCAGAGCGCCGTCGCGCGGCCTTCGCTCGGGACCTCGCGCGTGGCGGCGAGCGCCGCGGTCGCGGCGGAGATCAGCCCGTCGGCGTCGGGCCACGGGCCGCGCGCGGCGATCGTCACGCCGCCGAGGGTCGCGCGGGCTCCTTCGTCGTGCGCCAGCTCTTCGAGGGAGCGCTCGAGGCGCGCGATGGCGGGCCGCGGATCGCGGCAGGCCCCAAGGAGCACGGAGACGAGCTTGGGCCCGAGCGTTCCCGCGAGATCGGAGCCGCGCACGGCTCTCGTCACCGCGCGCGCGATCGCCCGCGAGGAGTCGAGTTCGGGAACGCCGCGCTCGAAGACGCTGCGGCGCAGGGGCGAACTCGCCTGCGGGTTCATGGACGAGAAGTCGATGAGCAACAGGACGAGCGGCTCGCCATCGCGCTCGCATTCGATGAGCGCGCGCTCGGTCGCCGCGAGGAACCCTCGGCGATTGAGCAATCCCGAGTCGGGTTCGATGACGTCGACGCGACGGATCCTGGCCGCCTGCGTACGGACGTCGCCTTCCCGGCGCGCGAGGCGGGCGCTGAGTTCGTCGATCGTCTGAAAGCGGTCTTCCTCGCGATCGAGCAGGGCGACCACGCCCGAGGCGAAGGCGAGCGTTCCGGTGAGCGCGCATCCCGCTGCAACCCAGAGCGGCGCACCAGGGACGAGCATCGCGCTCGCCGCGGCGCCTTGGAGGAGGACACCGCCCGCGAGCTGGCCGAAGACGCGCTTCGCACCGGGATCGTGACGGCCGAAGAGCGTCCACGCGATGGCGCCCGAGGAGACGGCGGCGCCCGCGGCGAGCGCGATCTGCGGGGGGATCCCGGCCAGCCACGGCGCCGCGAGCGCAACGCCGGCTGACGCGAGCACGATGCGCCGCAGCACGGCGCGTCGGCCGGATCTCCCGATCTCGTTCTCCCCGGGCCCGGTCATTCGAGGTGTCCGCCCTCGGAGTCGAGTTCGTCCTCGCGAGGGGCTTCGTCGGCGAAGGGGTAGTCCGCGGTGCTCGTGGCAGTCTGGGTGGGCGCGCCGTCGTGTACGAGGGTCGTCCGCGCTGCTCGCGGAACGGACGCGCAGAGTCCTGCCGCGAGAGCGACGACGAGGATCGCGCCGCCGAGCACGAACCGTGTCTTCTGCATGGGGCTGGAGCCTTGCATCCGCCCGTTCCCCCCGCCGTCGCGCCGGTGGCGTGAGGCAGAGTCCCCGACGATCGAGAGAGCAAGGCGCGTGCCCCGGACGATCGCAGGCCAAGACGAAGAGCAAGGAACGAGGAGGGCGATTCGCGACCTGGCCACGCCTACGAAGAGGCGGCCGCTACGTACGAAATCGTGATCGTGTGTTCAGCCCCTATTCACGACACTCGCACTCTGGTTGAGCAACTCCGGTGCTAGAGTGATCTCGCCTTCGCATGGGTTCGGACAAGGAGGAACGCCTTGCCCAAACCCAACGGCCCCGCCTCATCGATCTGCCAAAACTGTCTGTGGGGCGACTTCACGGCCTCGCGGAGCCGCGGTTACTGTGTCAACCCCTTGCTGGGTTCGGCGACGCGCCCGGCGACGGTTGCGCCCGAGGACACGTGTCCAGCCTGGGAACCCCACCTCGACGGAGACGCCCTCGACCGGCGTGCCGACGAGGTCGTGGACGAATTGGCGAGGTCCGAGGCCTCGCCCGTCGATCACCCGACGACCCCACGCCGTGCCCGGCCTGCCCGGCCGGGCGAAACGCCTCATCCCGAGTGAGGTGCGGAGGCTGAGAGAGCCCCCGTGAACGACTGGTGCCGGAGGTGGGACTCGAACCCACACGAGAGGTGAATCTCGGCGGATTTTGAATCCGCTGCGTCTGCCGATTCCGCCACTCCGGCGCGGCGCGCACTCTACCACCGAGCGCCATTTCAGGAAAAAGCCCCAGCCGTGCCGGCGCCTCCGTGCGCATCGCTGGAGTAGCATCCGCCCGGTCGATTGGGAGAAGTCGCGTCCCGTGAGACGCGTTCGCCAAAAGGAGGTTGGCCATGGGGATGATTCAGGAATTCAAGACATTCGCGATGCGCGGCAACGTCGTCGACATGGCGGTCGGCATCATCATCGGCGGCGCGTTCGGCAAGATCGTTTCGTCGGTCGTGAACGACATCATCATGCCGCCCATCGGTCTCGCGGTCGGCGGCGTCGACTTCACGAGCCTCAAGATCACCATCAAGGAGGCGGCGGAAGGCGTCGAGGCCGTCACGATCAACTACGGGATGTTCGCCCAGCAGGTCGTCGACTTCGTGATCGTGGCGTTCGCGATCTTCCTGCTCGTCAAGGGCATGAACGCGCTCAAGAAAGAGGAGGAAGCCGCTCCCGCCGCGCCTCCCGAGCCGCCCGCGGACGTCAAACTGCTCGCGGAGATCCGCGACCTGCTGAAGAAGGGTTAGCCCTTCCCAACCTGAACGTTTCCTTGCGCTTCCATCGGCGGGGGACGACGTTGCCGTGTGGGCGGCAACGACCATGCCGAAGGCCGATG
>CAZPJJ010000134.1:0-9726 GCA_964586535.1 uncultured Acidobacteriota bacterium
GATCGACCGTGAGCGATCCGACGTCGCCCTCGGGCTCGAGCGCGACGACTGCGGCCTGCATTCCGGGCGCCATCTCGATGACGCGCGTGAGGCTGCCGTATCCCTCGGCCGCGACGCGAAGCTGGTACGCGCCCGCTTGCGGCACGCGCAGGAGTGCGGTGCCGTCCGCTCCCGTCGACTCGTAGTCGCCGGGAACGTTCGAGACGGACATCTCGAGCCCGCGTCCGGCGACGGGGAAGAACTGCACGCCCTGCGCGCGCGGACGCGTGCCGCTCTTGATCGCCTCGGCTTCGAGGATCTGCACCTGCGCCCCGGAGAGCGGAGGGCCCTCGCTGCCGCCGAGCACCGTGACGAGCAGATCGATGGGTTCCGCGCGGAGCGTCAGGGGAATCTCTTCGTCTTCCGCGATCGCCAGGCGCTGCTCGGCGCGCCCGATCTCGGTTTCTGCGATGACGACGAAGCGCCCGGCCGCGAGGCCGGTCAGCCGCGCGCGCCCCGACTCGTCGCCGTACTCGAGCGCGGCGAGGGGAAGCGAGGGATGGTCGAGCGGCGAGGCGCTCACGACCGCGCGGGGAACGCCCGCGCCGCTTCGATCGACGACGGTGACGTCGAGCGTTGCGCCCACGGTCAGCGAGACCTCGGATGTCGCGCCCGGCGCGAGATCGACCGCGCGCGACGGCCCGTCAGCGAGCCGCGCCGTCGCCCTTCCGGGCGCGAGCCCGGTGAGTCGCACGGATCGCTCGCCGGTCGCACGCGCGCTGTGCCCGATCCCGAGCCCGTCGGTGACGTACACGACCGCGTCGTTCTCGCGAGCCGACGGAATCCGGGCCACCAACGCCGCCGGCACTCCGAGGGCGAGCCGCACGGAGTTCGGGTGCGTGGCGGGATCCGGATCGATCGCGGGAGAGAAGCCCGCCGCTTCGGCGACGGCCATCGGTGCGTCGTCCACGGAGAGCGGCAGCGAGAAGCGTCCCTGGCCGTCCGAGAACGTCGAGGCGAACTGAGTGCCCTCGCGCGGGTCGCCGAGCTGGTAGGGAGCGACGAGGCGCACCCGCGCACCGGCCACAGGGTCGCCGTCGGGGTCGACGACGAGGCCCGTCATTCGAGGCAGCGGCTCGAGGGTGATCTCGAGCCCCGGCACTTCGTCGCCCGCGACGACTTCGGAGGGCGGCTCGACGAGGGTCGCGAAGCCGGACGCCGCGGCGCGCAGCGACACCATGCCGGGCGGCACGCCTTCGAGCGCGAACGCGCCGTCGTCGTCGGAGGTGGTCTTGTCCGCCGGCCGGCCACCGCGCTCGGCGACGAGCGTGGCCCCGGCGACGGGCTCGCCGGCGGGATCGACCACGACGCCCTCCCAAACAGCGCCGCGCTCGAGTGCGACCTGCGCCGCGCCCTCGGCCGGCGCCTCGGCCAGCGACTCGCGGCGCGTGACGTGGCCCCGCGCCGAGACGGTCAGCGTCACCTGGCTGCCCGGTGGGAGGCCGGCGATGCGGGCGCCCCCGCCGGCGTCCGTCGTCGCCTCGGCGTCGAGGATCAGGCCCGCGCGCCCGCGCGCTTGGACGCGCGCCCCTTCGATCGGGACGCCATCGGTATCGACGACGGAGACGGCGAACGCCAGGCCGGGATCGACGCGCAGAGTGCCAAGATCGAGCGCCGCGCCGGGCGCCGCGGCCTCCTGTGGCGACATGAGCGGCAAGCCCGCGGCGGGGCGGGCGTCGAGCCAGACGCGCGAGGCGCGCACGGGACCGAGGGCGAGCGAGCCGTCTTCACCGCAGGGGGCGACGAGTGAGCCGCCGAGGGCGGCAGTCAGCTCGAGGTCGAGCGGGTCCGAGGTGTGCAGGTGCGCCTCGCACCGTGCGGGGTGGCCGTCCTCGTGCACGAGCCGCGCCGTCACCCGGGCCGGGCGCGCCGGCACGAGCGTGACGCGCTCGTCCGACGCCGCTGCGAGGACGACCGCATCGACGCCCCGCTTGTCGTCCCAAGTGCCCGCGACGATGAGCGCGGGGTGCGCAGGATCGACATCGACCACCGCCTTGCCGCTCGCGTCGGTGGGGGAGACGCCAGGCGAGAGCGGCGCGCAGCGCCACGTGCCCAGGGATCGCTGGGGCGGAACCGGCGAGCGGGGGTCGTGGACCGTCTGCTGGCGGACCCGCAGCGGGATACCGGCGACGGGCTTGCCGTCGGCATCCTCGACGCGCACGGGGATCTCGCGCGGTTCGCGCCAGGGCACGGTGACGCGCGCGCGCCCCGCCAACGTCGGGCCGATTTCCGCTTCGCACGCCCAACCGCCGCGCGCGACGCGCACGACGAGATCGCCTTCGGGCAGCGGGCCGAGCGTGAAGGCCCCGCCGTCCTCGAACCTGCGCTTCGGGGAGACCGGCGCCTGGGCCAGCGGTGTCTCGCTCCCGCGCAGGCGCGCACTCGCGACGCAGCCCTCGCCGCAGGGGGCGAGAGCGAGCGCACCCTCGATCGTGACCGCCGGGCGCAGCGTGCAGCGCGCCGCGCCGGAGACCACCGGCGCCTCGCCCGGCAGGAACCCATCCTTCTCGCAGCGAACGCGCGCGCAGAGCCCGACCAGGCGGGCCTCTCCGCGCGCATCCGTTCTCGGTGCCGCTTCGCTGCCGGTCGCGTCGCACGAGACGAGCGCATCGGCGACGGGGACACCCGCGCGGTCGACGGCCGTCACGCGGACAGTCTGGTCCTCCGCGAGCGCGGGCGTGGATGGCGCGAGCGAGACGGTGAAGAAGAGGACGGCGAGAAGGGTCGGGAGACGGTGATTCTGGTACATGCGCGCATTATCCCGAATCACGCCGAGGGCGTAGACTCGCGCGGCGTGACGATCTCGCAAGGAGCCCGTCGATGGTCTTCGGCATCGTGGTTCTCGGCATCGCGATCCTCGCGGCGGCCTACTTCACGTATGGGCGCTACCTCGATCGAGCCCTCGGCGTCGATCCCTTGCGGGACACGCCAGCGACGACCGAGCGCGACGGCGTCGACTACGTCGCCGCGCGCCCGTCCGTACTGCTCGGGCACCACTTCTCCTCGATCGCCGGCGCGGGTCCCATCGTCGGTCCGGTCATCGCCGCCGCGGCTTTCGGCTGGTTGCCCGCGGTGATCTGGATCGTGCTCGGCTCGATCCTCATCGGCGGCGTGCAGGACATGGGCTCGCTCATCGCCTCGATCCGCCACCGCGCGCGCTCCGTCGCCGAACTCGCCCGCGAGGAGATCTCCCCCCGCGCGCGCCTGCTCTTTCTCGTCTTCGTCTGGCTGGCGCTCGTCTACGTGGTCGTCGTCTTCGTCGACTTGACCGCTGCAACCTTCGCCGCCGAGCCCGGCGTCGCATCGTCCTCGGTGATCTACATCGCGCTCGCCGTCGTCCTCGGCCTCTTGCTTTACCGCACGAAGGTCGGGCTCTCGCGCGCGAGCCTCGTGCTCGTACCGCTCGTCTTCGCCGGCATCTGGCTCGGCCAAGTCGTGCCGCTCGAACTCGCCGTCGCCGACCCTCGCGCCACGTGGAGCCTCGTACTCATCGGCTATTGCTTCCTCGCCTCGGTACTTCCCGTGTGGCTCCTGCTCCAGCCACGCGACTACCTCTCGTCGTACCTGCTCTATGCGTGTCTCGCGGGGGGCATCGTGGGCGTGCTCTTCGGTGGCGGATCTCTCGCCACCGACATCGAGCCGCTCCCCGCGTTCATCACGTTCACCGACGCGAATCTCGGACTGCTCTTTCCGGCGATGTTCATCACCATCGCCTGCGGTGCCTGCTCGGGATTCCACTCGGTCGTCGCCTCGGGCACGACGGCGAAGCAACTCGCCTCCGAGCGCCACGCGCGGCCCATCGCCTACGGGGGCATGCTGCTCGAAGGCGTCCTCGCGCTGCTCGCCATTGGCGCCGTCATCCTCGTCGGTGCCAAGGCCTCGCAGGGACAGGCACCGACGGTGACGTTCGCGCAGGGATTCGGCTCCATGATCGCGGCGCTCGGCATTCCTCCGCAGCTCGGCGCGCACTTCGGCGCGCTCGCGATCTCGACTTTCCTGCTGACGACCCTCGACACGTGCACGCGCTTGGCGCGCTACGTCGTCGAGGAACTGCTCTCGCTGCCGCGCGGCCAGGTCTTCGCGTCCGCACTGGCGACCGCGGCGACGCTCGCGCTCCCCGCATGGATGACGCAGATCTCGCTCCGCCTTCCTGATGGCACTCCAGCGCCGGCGTGGCAGGTCATCTGGCCCGTCTTCGGCGCCACGAACCAGCTGCTCGGCGCGCTCGCACTGCTCGCGATCACCGCGTGGCTGCGCAACCTGGGGCGCAAGCGCGCCTTCGTGGCGATCCCGATGGTCTTCATGTTCTCGGTGACGATGGTCGCGCTGGGGCAGCTCGTCGTGCGCTACGGCGTGACCTCGCTCGTCGGCGGCATCGCGGCGGCGCTCTTCGTGCTGGCCAGCGTGTTGCTCTTCGAAGGCGTGCGGCAGTTCGCGATCACCAAGGCGGGCAAGAACGCCGACAAGCGAGCCTTCGCGTGAAGCCGGCCTCCGTCGTCGTCGCTGCCCTCGCGATCGCGTGCTCGTGCTCGGCGCTTTCCTGCATGACGTCGCGACCGCTCGGGCCGCGCGCCGTGCAACCCGTTTTCGTCGCGTACAACCAAGCCGTGGCGAACTCCAGCGACGAGCAGCTGCTGCTCAACGTCGTCAGGCTGCGCTACCGCGACAATCCGCTCTTTCTCGAAGTGGGCAATGTCGTCGCGCAGTATTCGCGAAGCGTCAGCGGAGGTATCGGGGCCGAGATCTCGATTCCGGGCGACGACCTCGTCATCCCGGGGTTGTCGGGAACGCTCTCCGAGTCCCCCGTGGTCACGATCGCGCCGCTCAAGGGCCCCGAGTATGCGCGGCGGCTTCTCGAGCCCGTGGATGCCGAGACGGTCGTCGGCTTGTCCTTCGCCGGGTGGAGTCTCGAGCGCTTGTTGATCTGCTGCGTCCAGGAGCTCAACGGCGTGCAGAACGCCCCGACTGCCGCGGGTCCCACGCCCGCGATCGCACCGCGCCACGGCGAGTTCCAGGCCGTTGCGACGGCGCTTCGCGAGCTGCAACTCGCGGGCGCGTTGCGCATCGCGATCGACGCGAAGAGGCAGGTCTACCTCGACATCGACACGTCGGGGCCTCCCGAGATCGAGCGAAAGCTGCAAGAGCTCGGGCACCTGCTCGGCGTCGCGCCGGGAACGCGGCGCTTCACCTTCGGCCCGCCGCTCGTCGACAAGCCAGAGGGCTATCTCACGATCCTGCCGCGATCGCTCTACGGCGTGCTCTTCTTCCTCTCGCAGGGCGTCGAAGTCCCCGCCGAGCACGAAGATCTCGGTCTCGTGACCGTGACGCGCGACGCAGCGGGAGCGCGCTTCGATTGGAACCATGTGCTCGCCGGCACGTTCCGCGTGCATTCCGGAACCAGCGCACCGGAGACCGCGAGCATCAAGGTGCAGTACCGGGGCGCGTGGTTCTGGATCGACGACGCCGATCTCGAATCCAAGTCGACGTTCAGCCTGCTGGCGATGCTCTTCGCGCTGCGCGCCGGGGAGGGACAGTCGGCCGTGCCGGTGCTCGCGATCGGGAAGTAGGGCGTAGAGGAGGCGGCCATGGACATCGAGCGCGTCGGTTCCCGCGTCGTGATCCGCGCGCGGCTGATGCCGCGCGTGCTCATCGCTCTCTTCGCGCTCGCGATGGCGGGTGTCGTCTGGTTGCTCGCCGTCGCGCCCGTTCCCGACGCGCCCTTGCCGCCTCGAGTAGTCGCATGGGTGCTGATCGGCTTCGCCGTCCTGGCGTTTTCCTTGCGCTCCGAGCTGGAATTCGACCCCGACGGCCGCGCCATTCGCCACGCCTGGGGATTCTTCGTGATGCTCAGCCGGCGCGAGTGGCCGATCCAGGGCAGTGAGACGATCCAAGTCGAGCGCAAAGTCGTGAGCACCGGCAAGTCCAGGAAAGTCGTCTATCCGATCTCGCTCGTCACGGATAAGAAGACGCACGCGCTGCGCCGGGAAAGCAATGCCGTCGGCGGCCGGCGATTTGGCGAACTCATCGCCAAGACGATGCGTCTGCCGCTCATCGACACGACCGCCGGCGTTGCCTCGCGCCGCGAGCCCGACGACCTCGACGCCCCGCTCGCCGCGCGCATCGAGCGCGTCGAGCCGCCCGAGGCGCCGGCGCCCACCGGGCTGCGCGTGGAAGATCGGGGCTCGGTCTTCGTGCGCGTCGCCATGCCCGCTCCGCGGCACGCGAAACTCGTGAGGGCCGTCCTCGCCGTCGCGGCGCTCTTGCCACTCGTCTTCGTCGCGTTCATTGCGTGGCGGCTCGCCGAGATGCCCAGGCTCGTCCTGGGCGTCGTCGCGCTTTCTTCGATCGTCGTGTTCTTCGTTCTCAGGCGCGGACTCCGCGACGCGCTCGGCGCGAGCGTCGCGACCGCCGACGACGCGGGCGATCTCATCGTCGAGGTCGGCGGTCGCGAGAGGCGCCTGCGGGCGCGCGAACTCGAGGAGTTCCTGCTCGTCACGCGAGCGGATCGACAGCGCTCGTTCGGCCCGCGATTGGTGGCGCGCTCCGACGCAACGGAGATCGGCTTCGGCCACGGCCTCGACGACGCGCAGGCGGCGTGGGTCCATCGGGCACTGCTCGCGAGATTGACGCGCGTGAGGATCTAGCTTCGACCACGCGATCGTTGGGGACGATTCAGGGTTCGACGAGCAACCGCACGCCTTCTTGGGGAAGGCTCCGCCACAGTTCCGCGGCGTCTTTCGCATCCAGCAGCAGGCGCAAGCGCAGCGGGCTCGCCTTGCCCGGCCACAGGGTTTCCCAGCGTTCGCGGAACCAGCCCGTGGAGCCGAGCTTCGCGGACGCGCGCTCGGTTTCCGATCCGCGGTAGCTCTCGACGAGCATCTCGAGGCCGCCCTCGAAGCGAACGCGGAAGCGATCCGGAGCCGGGTAGGCCTCCTGGGGCGTCGGGGGGACGATCTCTTCTTGACCCGTTGGATCGGGATCGATCTTTTCGACGATCAGCTCGCGTCTCTTGATGACCAGCGGCGGATCGACGGCGCCCGCGCGCCAGATACGGCCTGCGAGGTCGCGCGGTCCTTTGCGCGCCATGAAGAGCGTTCGCGGCGCGCCGACGTCCGCGTCGAGTACCGGGATCTCTCGCAGCGACACGTTCTGCAGCATCACGACGAGAGCGTCCTTCGCCGGATGCAGCACGAGGTAAGCGCCGTCCTCCTTGGCGGCCTCCAGGCGAAGATCGAGCTTGGCGGTCTCTCGCGCGAGATCCTCGGCGGAGGGCTGCTGCGCGCGCGCCACGCCGATGCCGCTCAGAGCGACGAGGGCGCCGAGAGCGAGTGCGAGACCGGACGCGCGCCCGCCGCGCATCAGAAGATGTAGACCTTGGTGCCGACGGGGGACGACGCATAGACCTTGCGCAGATCGTCGCGTCCGACGCGCACGCAGCCGTGCGTGACGCTACGGCCGATGAGGCGCTCGTAGAGCGTGCCGTGAATGAGATACCCGTCGCCCAGATAGAGCGCGTACTCGCCGAGCATGCCGTACTCGAGCCGGTCGCCGGCGTTCTTGGGCAGCGGCTGGCCCTCTTCCAGGAAGGCCCAGTCGGGCTTGCGCCACACTGGATCCTCGACCTTGTGGCGCACGCGATGGACGCCCGCGGGCGTGTCGAAGATCCACTTGCGGCCCGAGCCTTGCTCGAGGAGGACCGTTCCCGAGCCCGTCGAAACGGGCGCGTCGAGCACGACGTCGTCGCCCTTGCGCAGCCAGAGCCGATTGTTCATGCGATCGATGACGACGTACGTGCCGCGCGGCTGGAACGCCCGCAATTCGCGCTCGAGGCGTCGCACCTCGTTGCGGAGCGCGCGCAGGTCCGGCGTGCCGTTCTTGGCGAGCGGAATCTCCGCCATCGGAACCGACGAGATCGCTCGATCGAGTGGCACGCGCGAGTAGCCGCCGCCGGCCCAGAGCACACCGATCGCGAGGAAAGCTCCGACGACGAAAGCGCCGGTCCACCACAGCGCGCGCGGTAGAGGTCGGCGGGGCGTGGCCGCCGGGCGCGGTCGCGGTGGAGGCGGAGCGGAAGCCACGCCGTCGCCCGTCGCGGGTGCGCCCTGACGCGTGGAGAGCGATTCCGTCATCGAGCGGCCTCCATGCGTCGCGCGATCTCGGAGAAGGTGCCGCCCTGGCCGAGACCGCCGACGATGGTGACGGGCGTGCCTAGCGGGACACGGCGGAAGAGATCGTCCATGTCCGGGTCGGCCAACGCCACGCAGCCGTCCGTCCAGTCTTGACTCCGGCCGCCATGGCCGTGAATCTCGATCAGGTTACCCGGTGACGCCCCGCGGGGCACCAGCCCCCGCGCCTTCATCTGCGCGAACTGGCGCTTGTCGTCCTCATTGGGGTAGTCGAGCAGAAGTGCCCGGTGGTACTTCGACTGCCCGACGTCCTTCTTCTTGATGATCTTGTAGCGGCCCTCGGGTGTCGCGCGATCGCCGGCGCGCGCCTTGTCGGCGGTGCGGTTGCGCCCCATGTCGGCCGCGTAACGTTTGACCGCGCGGCCTGCCTTGTAGAGCACGATCTCGTGGCGCTCCTTGAGGACGACGATGGCGTAGCCCTGGGAGCGGCGCGAGTCACGAATGGTGTCGTCCACCCAGCGGCGCCATGTCCCAACGCTCGCGCTGTCCGTGAAGCGTGACGCGATTTCCGCAATGCGACCGCGAACCGTCTCGACGTCCTTCACCGCCATGTCGACGAACTTGCGCGCCTCGGTGTACTCGTGGCGCTCGACGAGTCCCCGGGCGTGGTCGAGGTTGAAGCGGGCGCGCGTGAGCTTGGCGCGGCCGTCCTTCGGCAAGTTGACGCGCTCGGCGTCCGGTTCGAGGGCGATCGCCGCGCGCTCGGTCTCGGCGATCAGAGTTCGCGTGTCGGACGCCGCGCGGACGCGGGCTTCGGTGGCCTCGTTCACGGATCCCTGTGCGAGCAGATCCGCGGCGACGAACATCGATCGCGCGAGCTCGAAGGTGCGGAACGAGACGAAGCGGCCCTCTTGCCGGCGATACTCGCGCTCGGCGGCCAGGAGCTTCGCCTCGGCGGCTGCGAGGGCGGCGGGCGCCCAGCGCTTCGTACCGGCGTCGATTGCCTTCGAGAAAGCTTGGTTGGCGGCCGCGCGCTCGTCGCTGCAGGGCTTGGTGCGGCCCATGGCGATCGGCGCGACCAGAAGCGCCGCGACGATGCACAGCAGAAGCGCTGTCGCGGCGATGAAGAGCCTGCGGCGTTTTCTTCGGGGACGTGTCACGGAGTCTCGCCGTCGTCCGGGGTGGTGAGAGGAGTCCGCGGCGGCTCTCCACGAGCGGGGCCGCCGCGGAACTCACACTGACTTGGCGACGAGAAGCGTACCGTCGAATCGCCTTAGCGGCGACGGCCCTTGCTCATCTCGATCGCTTGGTTGATGGCGTCCTTCACGCGATTGATGCCATCCTTCGCGGCCTGGCCGAGCGACTTCGCCTGCAGGTAGTTGCCAGCGTCGTAGGCGGCCTGAGTGTCGACCACGGACTGCTCGAGCGCGGCGATGTCGCCTTCGAGAGCCTTCAGGTCGGCAGCGCTGCCCTTGCCCTTCGGCGCGGACGCGAGCAGAGCCTTGGTCTCTTCGATGAGCGTGGTCGTCTCGGCGATGAGGGCCGAGGACTCCTGCATGGC
>CAZPJJ010000135.1:0-9615 GCA_964586535.1 uncultured Acidobacteriota bacterium
CCTGCCTCTCGGGAGAAAAAGACGGGGCGGAGCGCCCCGTCACTTCTTGGCGAGAGCCTCGACCTTGCCGGTCAGAGCCTCGACGCGGTCGATGAGCGAGTGGATCTCTTCGCGGGTCGGCACGCCGAAACGATGGAGCGCGTCCGCGACGGTGGTCTGGATCGTCTCTTCGACCTTGCGGCCGACGCCGATCACGGAATCCTTGGCGCCTTCGACCGTGCCGCTCACGTCGACTTTCACGCCTTCGTAGTGCTTGCCCTTCTCGACGAGCTTCTCGAACACGCCCGCGAGTTCGTCTTCGACGGTGGCGACCGTGCCGAGGCCCGCGAGCCAGAAGTTGCGGCCCATGCCGATGACTTCGCCCGTCATCCGCAAGGTGGTGTCTTGAACCGTCCGGAGCGCTTCCGCACCGATCATGGGTATCTCCTTGCCTGGTTGTGTCTCCAGGCGCCGGTGGCCGCTCGGCGGCCGCGCGACGCGCGCGGCTCGCAGCGGCGCCGTGTCAGGCACCAGGGGCGCGAACGCCCGCCTCCGAGGGGCCGGACGGTTCCGGCGTCTCGACCTGGTGCAGCCGTTCCTCTTCGATCTGCGAGAGCGTCGACTCGAGTTCCAGGAGCCTCTCCTGCAGGCGGCTCATCTCCTCGCGGACCCGGCGGACCGGCGCGAGACGATTCACCGAGGCCTGGAGCAGGGAATCGACGCGGTTCTGGATCTGCTCGACGCCGCTCGAGACGGCTTCTTCGCCGGCGCGGATCAAATCGTGGAGGAGATCGGTCGACAGGAGACTGCGTCCCTTGCGGCCTTCCTCGGAGATGATCTGCGTCAGCGTGGGCACCGTGACATCGGCCGCCGTTTTGTTGTCGACGACTTTGATCTCCTGGCCATCGCGGATCCAGGTGGCGATCTCGTCGAGAGACACGTAGCGGCTCTCTTCGGTGTCGTAGAGCTTCCGGCTTCCGTAACGCTTGATGAGTCTGGTCATCGGAGGCGCTCTCTCGCGGTCACCTTTGCGGGGTGAGCGCGTCTGTCATGCCGCGTCTCGGCGTCAAGCTGGAGGAACTATAACGCGCCGCGGCATAAATGTCCAGCAACTTTTTCCGCACCGCGTCAAAAACTCTAATTTATAGCAGACAGGAATCTTACGCTGATCTTTCATCCGCGACGGCCGAAATATGCCGATGATCCTCGCGCGGGTAACGCCGCTTCGCGTCAAGAACGGTCTCTCTACATGCTGCGCCGCGTCGGGGAAGGGATCAAGCGGGAATGATGGGCGGGGCGAACCGGCGTGGGTCCCAAGGGAGCGGCAGAAGCCGGGCGAGCGACTCGAGCCCAGCGAGGTCCGTCGGTTCGCGAGGGAGAAGCGGGACGTCGCGCACCTCATGGGAGATGCCGACGAGCTGGCGGAGCTTGCTCACGCCTTCGGCATCGCGGCGCGCGAGCCAGGCCAGGAGAGAGCCGCCTTCACCGAGGCCGTCGAGTTCGGACATGGTGGGGGGATGCACGCGGTTGATGACGATCGGGCCGAGCTGGAGCCCCGCCTCGCCGAGCCTTCTCGCGAAGAACATCGTGTCGGCGATGCGCCGTTCTCCGGGGCCCGCGACGAGCACGAAGAGCGTCTCGCGCGAGCGCAAGAGGTTTTCGACCTCGCGGGCACGCTCGCGGAAACCTTCGTAGAGCGGCGCGAACGCCTGGAAGAACTCCGCCATGTCGCGCAGGAGGTCGAGGCCGACGACGCGATCGAGGAAGGACTCCACCGAGCGGCCGAAAACGCCCAGCCGCGAGACCGTCTTCAGGTGCCCGTGCTCGTCGAACCACGGGCGCAACGCGATGCGCAGCGCACCGCTGTCGAGGAAGCCGACGATCCGCGAGGGAGCCTCGAGGAAGTCGAGCGCTTCGCGGGTGGGGGGCGTGTCGAGGATCACCCGCTGGTGCCGGTCCTCGCGCGCGACTTCGTAGAGGCGCTCGACCGCCATGTACTCGAGCACCCCGGCGAGGCTGCCGGCGAGGTGTTGGTAGAAGCGGTTGCCGAGGATGCGCGCCTTCGAGGCGTCGTCCGGGGCGTAGCGAGCGACGAGCCGGTCGAAGGTCGCCTTCGGGTCGAGCAGGCTCGCCGCGAGCTTTCCGGGCGCGCCGAGCGGCACTTCGATCTCGCGATCGCGGGCGCGATCCCCGACGCCCAGCGCGTCCTTGAGCCGCAGCGAGGGATCGAAGGTCATCACCAGCGTGTCCGCGCCCTCCTGGGCGGAGGCGAGGCCGAGCGCCGCCGCGATCGACGTCTTGCCGACGCCGCCGGATCCCACGACGACGATCAGCGGCGCATGTTTGGCGCGCGTCACGGCAGATCCTCCGCGAGGGCCGCCGCGAACCTGTCGGTGAGGGCGGCAAGCAGCGCGGGACCGGGATCGAGCGGCAGGAGCGGCAGCGCGGGCATGGGCCCGGACCATGCGGCCCGCAAACGCGCCCACTCGCGGTCGTTCGTCGCGCGCCGGGCGCGCCACGATTCCAGCCTCGGGTCGGCGACGTGTTCTTCCGGGACCGGCGGGTAGAGCGCGTTGACGACGACGGCGTCGGGGGATCGCCCGATGCGGTCGCGGAGCATCGCGAGCAGTTCGACGACCTCCTGCACGGGCATTTCCTCGGCGATCGTGACGGCGACGACTCCCGTCCGTCGCGAGTCCGCGACGAGCGCGGCCAGATCCTTGGCCATGTGACTGAAAGGACCGCCGTGGATGACCTGGGCCACCAAACCGGGCGCGGCGAGCAGGCTCACCCCGTGCCCCGTCGCCGGCGCGTCGAGCACGACCACCTCGGGACGCGCCGGGGGAGTGGCGCGGCTGACTTGTCGCGAGGCGTGCCCCAGGACGGCCAGCTCTTCCAGACCTGGAGCGCCCTCCGTGAAGTGCCGGTAGACAGGGCTATCGATCACGCGGCGCGCGAGAAAGCCGAGCCGGATCTGCTCGCGCGTGAGTTCGTCGAGGACGGCCTGCGGGCGCAGGTTCTGGAGCCAGAGGCGGGCGCCCACCGGGACGATCTCCCCCCCCGAGGGGGGCACGTCGAAGAGCTGGTTGAGGCTCTCGCGCGGATCGACTTCGAGCAGCAGCGTGCGCCGGCCCTGCTCCGCCAGGACGGAAGCGAGCGCCGCCGAAACGACGCTCTTGCCGACGCCGCCCTTACCGGTGACGACGAGGAAATGGCGCTCGCGGAGCGCCTCGAGTAGAGAACTCTTCGTGGGCAAAGGGTCGCGCACGGCCGCGGATGCTAACACCCCGCGTCGCGGCTCGAAAACGAGAGCTCGCGCGACGCGCGCCCCGCAGGGTTGATCTCGCTGCGCCGATCGAGCGGCAAAACGGCACGATCCGCACGGACCGGCGGCGCCATCCCTGATGTACGATTCGCCGACCGCGTCGAAGCGACTCCGGGCGGGCGGGCCGTGGTGGGCGGGCTCGCCGGATCGGCGAACGCGGAGGATGGGAAGCCCATGAGCGCGCCGTGGTTCCAGCACTACGAAGAAGGCGTCCCGCACACGCTGACCTACCCCGAGGGCTCGCTGCCCGACCTGCTCGATCAGGCGGCCCAGGAGTATCCCGACAAGGTCGCGCTGCGGTTCTACGTCAACCCTTCGCTCCCCGCGACCACCATGACCTTTTCCGAACTCCGCGACCGCACGCTGCGCTTCGCGACCGCCCTCGACGCCATGGGCGTCAAGAAGGGTGATCGCGTCGCGATCATGCTGCCCAACTCGTCGGCTTACGTGGTCGCGTTCTACGGGGCGTTGCGCCTCGGCGCGATCGTCGTCAACACGAATCCGCTCTACGTCCCGCGCGAGATGAAGCACCAGTTCTCGGACGCTGGTGCCGAGACCGTCGTGCTGCTCTCCTCGTTCATGCCGCGCCTCGATGAGATCCAATCCGAAACGAAGGTCAAGAACGTCATCGTCGTCGACATCGCCGGCGACATGGCGTGGCCCTTCCGCATGCTCGTCCACTTCGTGCAGAAGAAGCACGGCGAGTTCGTGAAGGTCGCCAAGCGCGACGGCGTGCACTTCTTCGAGGATCTCCTCGACCGCTATCCGCCCAGCCCGCCCTCGAAGGCCACCGTGGGATTGAAAAAGGACGACATCGCACTCTTCCAGTACACCGGCGGAACGACGGGCGTGCCGAAAGCGGCGATGCTCACGCACTACAATCTCACCGCCAACGGCATGCAGATCGCTGCGTGGTTCCATAAGGCCGAGAAGGGCAACGAGAAGCTCATGGCGGCCATCCCGTTCTTCCACGTCTACGGGATGACCACCTGCATGATCTACGGGATCCAGCAGGGCTTCGAAACCGTCATGATCCCGCGGCCGCGTCCGGTGGACATCGTGATGAAGGTGCTGCAGAAGACGCGTTGCACGATCTTCCCGGGCGTGCCGACGCTCTACACGGCGATCAACAACCATCCCGACGTCGGCAAGTACGACCTGCGCTCGGTGAAAGCCTGCATTTCGGGTGCGGCGCCGCTGCCGGTCGAGGTGCAGGAGACCTTCGAGCGTCTCACCGGCGGCCGGCTGATCGAGGGCTACGGCCTCACCGAAGCCGCGCCCGTGACGCACGGCAATCCGCTCTTCGGCAAACGCAAGATCGGCAGCATCGGCGTGCCCTTCCCGGACGTCGAAGCGCGCATCGTCGATCTCGACTCGCGCCAGGACGTGAAGCCCGGCGAGGAAGGTGAACTCGTGCTGCGCGGCCCGCAGGTGATGAAGGGCTACTGGCAGCGTCCGGACGAAACCGCGGAGACGATCAAGGACGGCTGGCTCTTCACGGGCGACATGGCGCGCATGGACGAAGACGGCTTCTTCTACATCGTCGACCGCAAGAAAGACATGATCATCGCCTCGGGCTTCAAAGTGCTGCCGCGCGAGGTGGAAGAGGTCCTCTACGCGCACCCGAAGATCCAAGAAGCCGTCGTCGCGGGCGTCCCGGATGCGTACCGCGGCGAAACGCCCAAGGCCTACGTCGTGCTCAAGGAAGGCCAGCAGGCGACCTCCGAGGAGATCATCGAGTACTGCCGCAAAGAGCTCGCGGCGTACAAGGTGCCGAGCGCGGTCGAGTTCCGCGCCGAGCTGCCCAAGACGATGGTCGGCAAGATCCTGCGCCGCGTCTTGGTCGAAGAAGAACTCGCGAAACTCGGCAAGACTGGCGACAAGAGCGCCTGACCGTCGCACCAGAGAAGGGGTGAGTCGCTCATGACCGAAGGTCCCAAGAAGAAAACCTCCGTCTGGATCTACGTCGGCTGCGGCTGCCTCACGCTCATTGCGATCGTGGTGCTGGCGGTGTGCGGGACGACCTACTTCGCCGTCAAGAAGGTCGGCGAGGGCATCGCCAGCCTTTCCGATCCCGCGGCGCGCCAGCAGGCCGCCGCCGAGATCCTCGGTACCGAGACGCTCCCCGAAGGGCTGCAATTCCACGTGGGCTTCTCGCTTCCGCTCGACGCGCTGCAGGTCGCTGCCGCCGGCAGCGCGCCGCCCGACGCGACCGCCACCGACGGTCAGGGACTCGAGGGCCTTGGCGACAACGGTTTCGTCTATTTCGAACTGCGAACCTGGGGCAAGGACCAGAGCGCGTCGTTCGACCAGATGCTCGAGGGCAAGGAAGCGAACGTCGAGGTGCTCCAACAGAACAACATCCAGATCGACACGCAGGAGATCCTCGGTCGCGGCGAGACGCCCATCAAAGGCGGAATGGCGCGCTTCGTGACCACGCGCGGCAACCTGCAGACGGGGGCGCGCAGCCGCGACGTGCGCACGAGCCTCATCGTGATCGACTGCGACATCGACAACCGGACGCGCTTCGCGCTCTGGTACGAACCGCCTGGAGAAACCGCCACCGCACCCGCCGAGCCCGCGGCGCCCGTCGAGCAAGGCTCCCCCACCGCGGCGGCCGAGACGGCACCCGCACCGCAAGTCGATCTCACCGGGACGGTCGGCGACCCGGCGCGAGTCCAGGCGTTCTTCGAGGGTCTCGACGTCTGCCGCTGACAGCGGTCAAGGGGCGAGAATGACCTGTCCGCGAGGGAGAGCGGCCCGCGTCACAAGACGCCGCGCCGCTCTTGGTCTTTTTCGATGGAGCGGAAGAGCGCGCCGAAGTTGCCTTCGCCGAACGAGTGGTGGTTCTTGCGCTGGATCATCTCGACGAAGATCGGCCCGATGATGTTCCGCGTGAAGATCTGCAGCAGGTACCCCTCTTCGTCGCCGTCGACGAGCACGCGGTGCCGCTTGATCCGCTCGCGGTCTTCCGTGACGTCCGGGACGCGCTCGAAGACCGTGTCGTAGTAATCGTCGTCGATGTCGAGAGTGTCGATCTTCGAGCGGTCGAGCCGGTCGAGGCTCGCGAGCAGATCGTTCGTGAGGAACGCCAGGTGCTGGACCCCCGGCCCCTTGTACTCGCGCAGGTACTCCTCGATCTGCGATTTGTCCTCGTTGCCCTCGTTGATCGGAATCGAGAACGACCCGCAGGGCGAGCGGAGCGCGTAGGACTGGAGTCCCGTCTTGACGCCCTTGATGTCGAAATAGCGCACTTCGGTGAAGCCGAAGATCTCCTTGTAGAAGCGCGCCCAAGTTTCCATCGTGCCCTTGAAGACGTTGTTCGTGAGGTGGTCGATCGCCAGGAAGCCCTTGTCCTCGACGATCGCCGGATGCTCGAGATCGACGAAGCGCCGCAGCCAGTCGGGCGTCTGCGAGCGCTCGACGAAGTGGATCAGCGAATCGCCGATGCCGTAGATCGCGGGGGCGTCGAGAAAGCTCTCGCCCAGGAAGCGCCGCGCTCCGCGCTCGACCGCCGCCTCGATGGCCAGGTGAGCGTCCGCGACGCGCCATCCCATCGAGCAGATCGAGGGGCCGTGGCGGCGCGCGAAGTCGAGCGCGAACGAACCCGGCTGGCGGTTGAGCAAGAAATGGATCCCGTTCTGCCGGTAATGGACGATGTCCTCTTCGGCGTGACGCCTGAGGCGCGAGAAGCCGAAAGCCAGGAAGAGCTCGTCGAGGCGGTCGGGATCGGGACTCGCGAATTCGACGAACTCGATGCCGCGGAGGCCGCAGGGATTGGGGGTGGGCGTCTGGACGGTCATGGACGCTGCTCCTCAGCCGCTCGATGCGCGGGTTTGCCGCGCAGGATAACTCACGCGCAGGCCAGGCCTGCAACGGAGCCGCGGAGCGCGCTACCATGGGCTCCCTACAAGGAGGACGCACGATGCCCGAGACCATCCTGACCAAGATCGAAGGCGACGTCGCGACCATCACGCTCAACCGTCCCGAGACGATGAACACGCTCGATCTCGAGATGGCCGAGCGCCTCCCCACCGCGATCGAGGATCTCGCGTTCGACAGCGCCGTGCGCGCGATCGTCCTCGAGGGGGCGGGGCCGAATTTCATGGCCGGAGGCGACATCCGCGCCTTCGAGGAGCACCTGGGACGCGGCACCCACGACGACCTCGTCGACGCGGTGCGCAATTTCCAGCGCGCCGCGAAGCTCCTGCGGCGCGCGCCGAAGCCCATCCTCGCCAAGGTGCGCGGGGCCTGCGCCGGGGGCGGGCTCAGCCTCATGCTCGCCTGCGATCTCGCGATCGCCGCCGAGTCGAGCATGTTCTCGGTCGCCTACACGCGCATCGGCGCTCCGCCCGATGGTGGACTCACGTACCACCTCCCGCGAACCGTCGGTCTTCGGAAGGCGATCGAGTTGGCCTTCCTGTCGGATCGCTTCGGCGCTGCCGCGGCGCTCGAGATGGGCTTGGTGAACTGGGTCGTTCCCGATGCCGAACTCGACCCCCGCGCCGCCGCGATGGCGCGGCGCCTGGCCGCCGGTCCGACCCGCGCGCTGGCTCGCACCAAGGCGCTGATGTCGCAGGCCTACAGCCGCGACATGAGCGACCAGCTCGAAGGCGAACTCGAGGGGTTCGTCAACGCCTTTGCCGGTTCTCCCGATTTCGCCGAGGGCGTACACGCCTTCGTGCAGAAGCGCGAGCCCTCGTTCCGCGGCAAGTAGCACGGACGGTTCGCTCTCTTTCCTCATCCCGGCCTCGTGCCGGACGGAGTCACCATGGCGTCTCTTGCCGGTCGGACGGTCTTCATCACGGGTGCGAGCCGCGGCATCGGCCGGGCGATCGCCCTCCGCTGCGCCCGCGACGGCGCCAACGTCGTCATCGCCGCCAAGAGCGACGTGCCGCATCCGAAACTCGCGGGCACGATTCACAGCGTCGCGAGCGAGGTCGTCGAGGCTGGCGGTCAGAGCCTCGCCGTGAAGCTGGACGTCCGCGAAGAGTCGTCGATCGACGCGGCCGTCTCGGCGGCGGTCGAGAAGTTCGGTGGGATCGACATCGTCGTCAACAACGCGGGCTTCATCAGCCTGACGCCGACGAGCGAGACGCCGCTCAAACGCTTCGACCTGATGATGGCGATCAACGCGCGCGCGGTCTTCGCCTGCACCCGCGCCGCGCTGCCGCACCTGGAGAAGTCCTCCCACGCGCACGTGCTCAATCTCTCGCCGCCGATCTCGCTCGATCCGCGCTGGCTGGCGGGGCACGCGGCCTACACCGTGTCGAAGTACGGGATGAGTCTGCTCACGATCGGCATGGCGGCCGAGTTCAAGCGCAAGGGCATCGGCGTCAACAGCCTCTGGCCGCGCACGACGATCGCGACGGCGGCCATCGAGGTGCACTTCCCCGAGGAGATCCTGCGCCGCTCGCGCAAGCCTGAGATCATGGCCGACGCCGCCTACGCGATTCTCTCGAGCGATCCGCGTACGCTCACGGGAAGGCTCTTGCTCGACGAGGAGATCCTTCGCGAGCACGGCGTCACCGATTTCGACGCCTACGCCCTGACTCCCGGAACCGAGCCCTTTCCCGATCTCTTCGTCTGACGGAGCCACGGATGCAACCGCTGAGCCAGCGTCTGCACGAGGGGTTGCGCCGCTTCGGCGGCGCCGAACTCGAGGCCGTCGCCGACGCCGAGGCGCTGCTCGAAGCGGCGGCCCGCGTCGATCCGCAACGTGCCGCGCGCGCGCCCGAGGTCGCCGAGTTCCTGCGCGAGGCGCTCGCCTTCTTCTGCGAACGTGACCCTACCGAAACGCAGGGCGGGCTCGCTCTCGAGCCGCTCTTCCGGGTCGGACGCACGCTCGCCGAGGCGCTGACGACGGCGTCGACGATCGCCCTGCGCCGCGCGGCGTGGCACTGGCTCGATCTCGTGCGCCGGCGCCCGCATCCCGCGCTGATCGCGGAGCAAGCGCGCGTCGACGAGGCCTTCGCGATCATTCTCGACGTGGTTCGCAAGAGCCGCTTCACGTTGGGGCGCCTCCTCGAGCAGCGCGTCGAGAACTACGGCCCGCGTACGCTCTTCCGCGTTCCTTCGCGCGGGGATGCGGGCTCGATCTCGTGGCTCGACACCGCGGCGCGCATCGAGCGGATCGCGCGCGGCGTGCTCGCGCTGCAGGACCAGCACGGGCGGCGGCCCGTGGCGATCTTCGCCGAGAACAGCCTCGAGATGGCGCTGGCGGATCTCTCGTGCCTCACGATGGGCGTGCCCGTCATCATGATCCCCGCGCCGACGACCGAAAAGGACGTCGAGTACGTGCTGCGCCTCAC
>CAZPJJ010000136.1:0-9613 GCA_964586535.1 uncultured Acidobacteriota bacterium
TCGGCGCCGTATCGACCTACGGCTGGGACGGCGCGCTTTGTTCGATCGGCTCCACGGGCACGGCGGTCTTCGATCCAGGCGACCGCTCCGCGTTCTTCCTCGTCACTGGACACGACTCCGTCGTCGAGGGCTCGCTGGGCCAGCGTGCGCCGGGCGTCGAAAGGCCCGAGTCCAATACGGACGCGCTCTGCCCCTTGCCGCAGGATTTGGGAGAGACCTGCATGGCGCCCTGAGAAGGGGAACGTTGCTCGAACATGAGAGGGAGGCGCGGGCGATACTCGTCCCGCGTCTCCGATCCTTCAGCGCGGCGCGACAGGCAAGAGTTCGATCGCGAGCGGAATCAACCACCACGCTACCGCCGTGATCAAGATCGCGCCCGTCAAGTTCAAGAGGAAGCCCGCGCGCGCCATCTGGCGGATCGTCACAGTGCCCGACGCGAACACGACCGCATTCGGCGGCGTCGCGACGGGCAGCATGAAGGCATACGACGCCGCCATGCACGCTCCCGCGATGAGCACGACGGGATGCACGCCCAGCACGAGTGCGACGGGTCCGAGGATCGGCGTCATCAACGTGGCGACCGCCGTGTTTGACGTGACCTCCGTGAGGAAGATCGTGAAGAGCACGACCGCGCCGACCGCCACGACTCCGGCCACGCCCTCGAGCGAGGCGAAGCGGCCCGCGAGATAGGCGGCGAGGCCGCTCGACGAAAATGCCCCCGCGAGCGAGAGCCCGCCGCCGAAAAGCAGGAGCACGCCCCACGGCACGTCGCGCGCGTCCTTCCATGCGAGCAGCGCGCCTTCCTGCGAGCCGCTGGGCACGACGAAGAGCGCGAGAGCACCGGCGATCGCGATCGTCGTGTCGTCGACCGCCGCGAGCGCCTCGGGAAGCGGCACGAGCCCGCGCAGGATCCACGCGAGCGCGACCGTCGCGAAGATCGCGAGCACGCGCTTTTCGCCGCGCGAGATCGGGCCGAGCTGCCGGCGCTCCGCGCGCAGCACGTCACGCGCGCCGCCGATGGACTCGCTCGCGGGGCGATAGATCACGCGGACGAGCAGCCACCACGTGACTCCGAGCATCACGACCGAGAGCGGCACGCCCACGAGCATCCACGACGCGAAGCCGATCTTCACGCCGTACATCTGATCGAGCATCCCCGCCATGACCACGTTGGGGGGAGTGCCGATGAGGGTCGCGACCCCGCCGATCGACGCCGCGTAGGCAATGCCCAGCATGAGCGCCGTGCCGAAGGCTTTGTCGTCGCTCTGAGCGCGCGCGATCACCGCCGAGCCGATCGGCACCATCATCATCGCGCATGCAGTGTTGCTGACGCACATCGAGAGCACCGCCGTCGCGATCATGAATCCCAGCACGATGCGCTCGGGAGTCGAGCCGACGAGCGCGATCGTCTCGAGCGCGATGCGCCGGTGGAGCTCGTGGACTTCCATCGCGCGCGCGAGCAGAAAGCCGCCGAGGAAGAGAAAGACGAGCGGGTGCGCGTAGGGCGCGGTCGCGGCGCCGGAGTTCGAGACGCCGAGGAGCGGCAGGAGCACGATCGGCAGCAGCGATGTCACCGGGATCGGGATCGCCTCGGTGATCCACCACGTCGCCATGAGCGCCGTCAGGGCCGCGACCTTCATCGCAGAGGCGCTCATGCCTTCGGGTGCCGGCACGACGAGCAGCACCACGAAGAGCAACGCGCCGGCCACGAGCCCGGAGAACCGCTTGCCGGTGGGCATTCTCCGTCACCTCCGCACGAGACCGGTTCATCGTGGCACGATCGCGGGTGTCGTGCGCGGATTAATTCGCACGATCCGTGCCGTGAGAGGCCCGCTCCGTCAGGATCGCGATCGAAGCCCACCTCCCGCGAGCTTTGAGCGATAATCCGCGTCGGTTGGAGCGATTCGCCAGATTTCCAGGGCGAGGCACAATCGACCCATGGATGATCAGGGGGCGTCCTTTCCAAACACCCGGCAGGAGGCGCTCGCGCGCTGGCGCGAGTTCCTGCCGCTGGCGCCGCGTTACGGCTCGGCGCGCAATCACGTGCGTCCCGGTCACCCGCACGTCTCGCGCGTCTCTCCCGCCGTGCGCGTGCGTCTCGTCACCGAGGACGAGCTGGCCCAGGAGGCGCTCGCGCAGCATCGCTTCGCCGCGATCGAGAAACTGCTCCAAGAGCTCGACTGGCGGCGCTACTGGAAGGGCTGGCTCGAAGCGCGCCCGGACGTGTGGCGCGCCTATCGCGCGCGGCTCGCCCGCGAAACGGGCACTCTCTCCGAGAGCGAGCGCGATCGCGTCCTCGCGCTCTGCGAAGGCCGCAGCGGCGTCGGCATCATGGACACCTTCGCGCGCGAGCTCGTGATCACGGGCTACATGCACAACCACGCGCGCATGTGGTTCGCGAGCTTCTGGATCCATGTCGAAAGACTGCCCTGGACGCTCGGCGCAGAATTTTTCTATCGGCATCTCTTGGACGCCGATCCCGCGTCCAACACGCTCTCGTGGCGCTGGGTCGCCGGGCTGCAGACGCGCGGCAAGACCTACCTCGTCAAGCGCTCCAACATCGAGGAATACTGCGACCCTGCATTGCTCGCCGATCGTCGTGGCCTGCATCGACTCGACGACGCGCGGGTTCACGCGGTACGCATCGAGGACGACGCCGATCTCTCGCCCGAGCCGCTCGTTCCGCTTCCCGCTTACCCCGAGCATCTCACCGAGCCCTACGGACTCTGGATCCACGGCGACGACCTCGCGCCCGAGCACTCGGAGCTCGCCTCGCTCCGTCCCGTCTCCGTCGCGGCGGCGCTCTCGCATCGGCTCGTCGAGTCGTTCGCGCTCTCCGAGGGGCGATTCCGCCACTTGAAGCGCGCGCTCGAAGACGGCCTCGCGCGTGCCTCGGCCCATTACGGCTGCGAGGCAAAGCTCGTCGCGGACGACCTCGCGCCCGCGCTCGCGACGTGGGCCCAGCGCGAGCGCCTGCACGCCGTGGTCGCCCACGCGCCCTTCGTCGGTCCGCTCGGCGACTGTGTACCGGCGATCCGCGCCGCCCTTGCCGACGCCGGCGTCAAACTCGTTCTGGTGCGCCGCACCAGCGACGACGAACTGCTGCCCCTCGCGCGCGCCGGGTTCTTCGGGTTCTGGGCCAAGTCGGCGGCGCGCTTCCGCCGCGTCGCCCCGGCCGAGTAACGCCCGCCCACGCGCCGGCATCTGGCGGCGGTCCGCCGCCTCGGCCTTCGACAGCAGTTCCTCCCGGAGCGCGGACAGCACTCGCCGTTTCGTCAGATGAAGCCGGCGTGTCGTACCCGACCTGCCGCGTCCAGTCCGAAGCGAGCGATCGGGCGGGGGCCTGGGAGAGCGTCATGGAAGGACCGTGGGGCATCGCACTCGCTCTCATCGCTTGGTTCGTCGTCGTGCGCTGGGTCTTGCCGCGCGCGGGCGTACCCACTTGAATGAGCGGATCCTGCGAGCTTCCCGGGCGGAAGCCGAACTCCCGATCCAAAGAGACTTGCGAGGACGACGATCCGCGCCGCTCCTGAAACGGTACCCCGATGGCCCAGAGCGCGCCTGACCTCGCGTCCGGCGGGCTCTTCCGGTATCTCCGGCCAGGGCTTCTCGAATAGTCCGGGTTAGAATTCGTCGTCTTCTCCGTCGCCGGTGATCAGCCCCACCAGCAGCCGCCGACGCGGATCCGCCGCCGACGTGGATCCGGCGCGGGGTGTGGATCCGGCGCGGGGACGGGAGCCTCACCATGCACGACGAATCGCCCACTCTCGCGAGCGCGCTGCTCGCGGCGGCCTCTTTCGCTGCCGAACGTCACGGCCAGCAAGTCCGCAAGAGCAAGGCCCGCGAGCCCTACGTCAATCACGTCATCGACGTCGCGTTGATTCTTGCGCGCGCCGGTGTCGACGATCGCGAGCTGCTGCTCGCAGGTCTGCTTCACGACACACTCGAAGACACGCTCACCACCAAGGACGAACTCGTCGAACGCTTCGGCGAGGCCGTCGCGGAGCTCGTCCTCGAAGTCACCGACGACAAGAGCCTGCCCAAACCCGACCGCAAGCGCCTGCAGATCGAGCATGCGACCGCGCTCTCGGCGCGGGCCAAGATGCTCAAGATCGCCGACAAGATCGCCAACATCCGCGACGTCGGCTGCAATCCAGGCAGCGACTGGAGCGTCGAGCGCCGCCGCGAGTACCTCGCGTGGTCGCGCGCCGTCGTCGACGGTTGCCGCGGCGCCAACCCCCGCCTCGACGCGCTCTTCGACGAGACCGCCGCCGAGGCCGAGCGGTTGATCGAGCTCGCGGCGTCGTGACGCCAGGGAGGCTCTGCCATGGACGGTGACGGACGCGACCGGCGGTCTTGGTTCGAGCGCAACTGGCTGTGGGCCGTGCCGCTGCTCGGTTGCCTCTCGGCGCTCGCGCTGCCGCTTTGTGTCTGCGGCGGCTGCCTCGGCATGATGTGCGCAGGACTGCGCGGGCAAACGAGCGTCATGGTCGAGGCTCTCGATCGCGCCAAGACGCATCCCGATGTCGTCGCCGCGCTCGGCGAGCCCATTCGCCTCGGCGTGCCCAAGGCGTCGCGCATGCAGACCAACAACGATTCCGGCTTCGCCGACGTGCGCGTTCCGCTCGAAGGCCCGAACGGCACCGCGATGCTGCACATCGTGGCGCGCGGAGCCGGCGGGACGTGGACCTACGACACGCTCGAGGTGACGCTCGATGCCGATGGCACCGTGATCGAGCTCCCGCTCGACGACGTGATCGTCGCGCCCGACGCCGGCGAGGGGAGCGGCGTGGGTGGCGGGGGCGATGGTGAGAGCGGAGCGGGCGGCGAGGGCGGCGAGGGCGGTGGTGCCGAGGCACCGCTCGACGAATCGTCGCCTGGCGTCGATGCACCACGCGACGACGTCCCCACGCCCGCGCCCGTGCCCGCGGAACCGGAGGCTGTCGCGACGCCCGTTTGATGGGAGGCGCGAGAGCCTGTCGCGAAGACCATTCGATGCGCCGCGCGACGTCGCGTCTCCAGCCACTGAGGGAGGGAACCCCGATGAAGTCGTCGATCACTCGCGCAATCGCTGCCGTCATCTTTGCCGCTCTGCTCGCGGCATGCGCGCCAGCCGGTGACAAGCCCGCCGCGACCGAGCAGACCGCCGCGGCGGAGCAAACCGCCGCGACGGAGCGAACCCCCGCGACCGGCCCGCTCGGCTCGCCCGCATCCTTCCGGGGCACCTTGCCCTGCGCCGACTGCCCTGGTATCGAGACCACGCTCTCGCTGCGCGCCGACGGCGTCTACGTGCTGCGCGAACGCTACCTCGGCAAGCCCGACGGCGAGTTCAACCCCGCGCTCGACATCGGGCGCTACACGCTCGACGCGACGGCCGATCGCCTCGTGCTGCGCGGCGGCCGAGAGGCGCCGCTCTTCTATCGGCCGCAGGCGGACGGCGGCCTGCGCAAGCTCGCGCTCGACGGAGCGGAGATCGAGTCCGACCTGCCCTACGACCTCGCGCGCCTGCCCGAGTTCGTGACCATCGACGATCCCGCGCGGCTCGTCGGCGAATACCGCACCGACGCCGGTCGCTCGCTCTTCCGCGAGTGCGTCACCGGGCTCGAGTTGCCCATCGCAGACGGCACCGCCGCCGCCGAACTCGCCACCGCCGCGAGCGTCCCGCATCCCGAGGCCACCGCACTCATGGCCATCGTCGCCGGACACATTGGCGCGGACGCCCAGGGCCAGGACGTGCTCGTCGTCGATCGCTTCGAGCGTGTCGAGCCCGGCCCCGGGTGCGCAGTAGCTGCGGGGGCAGCGGGTGGAGTGAGCGGAGCGGGGGCAGCGGGTGGAGTGAGCGGAGCGGGTGTCGCCACGCTCGAGATGACCACGTGGCGCGCCACCACGATCGACGGCGCTCCCGTGCCCGCCGTCGAGGGACGCGCCGGCACGCCCGAGATCCGCCTCGAGCCAGCCGACAAGCGCGTCTCCGGGACAGACGGCTGCAATCGCCTCATGGGCGTTTACACCCTCGACGGCGAGAAGGTCTCATTCGGCCCGCTCGCCGGCACCAAGATGGCGTGCCCGCCGCCCATCATGGATCTCGCCAGCGCTTTCACCACCGCACTCACCGCGACCACCCGCTGGAGCATCACTGACGGAGCGCTCGTCCTCTCGGACGAAGAGCGCGAGCGCCTGCGCTTCGAGCGCTGAACTGCATCGGAGAGGGTGGGCGAGGGCGTGAGCGTGAGCGCCAGCGCGTGGTCGAGGATTTCGGGCGCGGATGCCGGGGGCGGTGAGCGCGAGCGCCGACGCCAACGCACGCGCTTCGTGTGCGGAACGCGCGAGCGTGGGCGTTAGCCCACTGTTCGCGGGGATCTCACCCGGTCGATGAGCGTCGATGATCGCGTCGGCGAGAGTCGCCTTCCTGGCCGGCAGGATCGAAGCCGCGCGTCCTCTCGCGAGCATCCTTGCCGATGATGCGTGAGTCCGGCGCGGCGAATCGTTTCGGCGAAGCGGTTCCGTCGCGCGCATCGCGCGAAAAGAGGCGCCTTGTTTCGCGCATCGTGCAAAAGAGGGGGTCCCGTGTACACGGGCCCCCCCGGAATGAAAGCTCGCTCACACGGGGGTAGGCGAAATGAAAGACTCCCGGCCGCCGATGCGCTTAGCGACGTAGAAATCGAGTCCTCAAGAGGCTCTCTCGGTCGGCGATCTTTCATCTGGACCACCCCCGTGTACACGGGTCCCCCTCAAATGAAATCGCCTGAAAAGCAGCATTGCAAAAAAGGGGGTCCCGTGTGGCGCATCGTGCAAAAGAGGGGGTCCCGTGTACACGAGTCTCCCTGAAATGAAATCGTCTGCGAAGCCGCATTGCGAAGCAGGGTCCCGTGTGGCGCATCGTGCAAAAGAGGGGGTCCCGTGTACAGGAGTCTCCCTGAAATGAAATCGTCTGCGAAGCCGCATTGCGAAGCAGGGTCCCGTGTGGCGCATCGTGCAAAAGAGGGGGTCCCGTGTACACGGGTCCCCCTGAAATGAGCGATTGCCGACAAGGGAACCGCGAAACCTGCACGCGACCGGTGAGCGCCTCGCTCGAACGTTGCCTTGATGTCGGTCGCGCCCGCGCGCCCCGCGTCCTACACCTCCGCTCCGCCTCGCGCCCGCGCGCCCCGCGCCCTACACCTCCGCTCCGCCTGGCGCCCGCGCGCCCCCGCGCCCTACACCTCCGCTCCGCCTCGCGCTCTCCCGCCCTCTCTTCGCTCCTCCCTCTCCCCCTCCACTCACTTCATCTTCGCGGCCTCGAACACGCCGTTGGGCTGCAAGAATCGCGCGCCCGTCACCTCGCCCTTGGCATCGCTCTCGAAGGCGACGCGGAACCCCGTGAGGTTCTTCAGCGCGAAGGTGTCGTTCTCCTCGGGGGTGAGTTCGTAGGGGGGCTGACCGGGCAGCGAGGCGACGAGCACGGCGCCGCGCAGCGCGATCTCGACGGTCTGCGGGCCGAGCGCGTAGTTGCCGGTGAAGCGCGCGAGGTAGGCGGCGTCGCGCAGGCGCGGGTCGGGGCCGCGCTGGAAGACGGTCGGCTCGAGCAGCAGCTCGAAGGGCGCGACGAGCGACTCGACGCGGCCGTCGAGCGCCGTGCGAAACGAGAAGAGCGTCCCGGCGAAGGTGTCGTCCTCGCCGCCCTTGGCGCCGGCGAAGACGTCGTAGTGCCAGTGCTCGAGCGGCGTGACGATGCGGTTGTACTCGAGCGTCAGCGCACCCTTGTCGGCCTTCACGGTGATCGTGCCGTAGCCGGGGTGCTCGTAGCTGCCGGCGAAGGCGGCGAGGGGGCGCGAGGGCTTCGTGCCGGCGACGCGCGTCTCGGTCTGCTTGGCCTCGGCCTCGCTCGACATCTCCTTGGCCTGCGCGTACTCGGCGGCGCCCTTGGTCAGCCATCCGGCCGGCTCGAGGCCGAGCAGGCGGTCGAGCACGACGCGCGCGACGAGCTCGGGCAGCGCGGTGCCGCCGCGATTCGCGAAGACGGCGACGCCGTAGCCCTCGACGGGCAGGAAACCGACGTGCGCGAGGAAGCCGTCGATCGCGCCGCCGTGATGGACGCGATAGTGGCCGCGGTAGCTGTCGACGAACCAGCCGGGCGCGTAGGTCTGCAGGATCACGTGCGGATCGACGGGATAGCCGCCGGCGACGGCCACGGGCGTGTGCAGCTCGCGCACGGTGCTGTCCTGCAGGACGCGCCGCCCGCCGATCGTGCCGTCGCCGAGGTGCAGGCGCAGCCACTGCGCCATGTCGCGCGCGCTGGCGTTGATCGAGCCGGCGGGGCCCACCATCGAGATGTCGCGGAAGGGCACGACGCGCAGCGCCTTGTCGCGCCGCTCGTGCGGGTAGGCGAAGTCGGGAGCGCGCTGCGAATCGACGACGGAGAAATTGGCGCCCGTCATGCCGAGCGGCGAGAAGAGGCGCGTGCGCACGGCGTCTTCCCAACTCTGGCCGGTGACGCGCTCGATGAGCACGCCCGCCGTGACGAACATGCCGTTCTGGTATTGCCACGCTTCGCGCAGGTCGCGATTCGGCGGCAGGTGGGCGAGGCGGCGCACGGCTTCGGCGCGCGAGATGTCGGCGTTGTACCAGGAGAGGTCGTGGCGGGGCATGCCGGAGAGATGCGTGACGAGGTCGCGGACGGTGATGTGCAAAGTCGCGTGGTCGTCGACGAGCCGGAACTCGGGCAGATGCGAGACGACGCGATCGCTCCATTGCAGCTTGCCCTCGTCGACGAGCGTGCCGAGCACGGCGGTCGTGAAGGCCTTGGTCGACGAGCCGATCGCGAAGAGCGTGTCGGCGGTGACGGGCGCGTCCTCGCCGATGCGCTTGGTGCCATAGCCCTCGAGCGCGACGATCTCGTCGCCGTGGACGATGGCGAGCGCGAGGCCGGGCACCTCGAACGTGGCGAGCGCGGCTTCGACCTCGGCGCGGAGTCCTTCGAGAGCCTTGGCCGCGGTGGCCTGCTTGTCGTCGCCGCGCGCGAGCGTGAAGGGAAACGCGCCGCCGCCCTGGGTGAAGTTGCCTGCGATCGTACCCGCCGCGGCGTCGAGGATGCCGGTGAAGGTCGGGTCGCCGGGGATGCCGGCGATGCTCGCCCGGAACGCCGTGCCCTCGAGGGCGACGTTCGCGAGCGGGAGGTCGCGGGCGCCCTGGGCGGGGATCGAGATCGTGCCTGCGGCCGCACCGCTGGCGTCACGGGAGAGATCGAGGATCACCTCGAGCGGGCCGGTCGGGATGGAGATCGTGCCCTTCCACGTGCCCGGCAGCGGGTCGGTCGCGGCGAGGGTGCTCGCCGTGAGCGGCGCGGCGAGGACGAGCGCGACGGCGGCGAGCCAGGCGAGGGCGGTCAACGACGAGGCGAGCGGTGAGCGCGACGGGCGGGCCATGCGGGGCTCCTTCAAGGTCGAGAGGCGAGGCGCGGACGCCCCCGGCGCCGACAGAGGCGGGGGGGCGGCTCGCTGCCGGATGGGACGAGGCCGGAAGAGACGAGGCCGGATAAACTCCCCGGCGACGAGGTTTCTTGCGGGCCGGGCGAGCTTTTTTCGCGCGCACCGGACGACTTGCGAGCGATGCCCCCGAGGACACGATGACGCGC
>CAZPJJ010000137.1:0-9563 GCA_964586535.1 uncultured Acidobacteriota bacterium
GAAGAAGCTGGTCGCCGGGGCCGCGGCGGTGCCGACGTTGATGTGCTGCTTGTTGCAACCGAGGTCGCCGCGGAAGATCGTGTAGTTCGCCGCGCCCGCGACCTCGCTCCAGTTCAGCGTCACGCCGCCGTTCTCGGCGATGGCGGTGAGAGTCGGGGACGGTAGCGACGGGCAAGAGCCGCTGTTCTGGTTGGTCGCGTCCGCGGCGCTTCCGCAGGCGATGCCGTGGCGGTTGAACGCGGCGAAGAGCGCCGCCGCGTGCGGCGTGCCGTTCGCGAGGTTGCCGTCGTCATCATCGGCGACGCGCATGCCTTGGTACCACGAGGACGACGAGCACGAATCCGAGTTGGGCAGCGCGCAGGTGTAGATGTCGCCGCCCGAGCCGGTACGCGATTCGTACCAGAGGCGCTCGGCGAGCTGCCAGGCGCTCGCTTCGTCGTAGCCCATCGCGGGCAGGTCGATGCGCGCGAGATCGAGGATCGACTCGGTGATGGGGTAGGACTCGCAGTGGACGACGCGGCCGCACGGGCCGCTACCGCTGCCGCAGCGCGGATCGACGAAGTTCTGCGGCGTCGCGGGCTGATTGGCCTGGCGGCGTGTGTAGTCCATGTCGCGGACGCCGGTGCACTCGAGGCAGGTGTCGCCGTAGCCGCTGCAGGTGCCGCCGCCCGTGAAGAAGCCCCAACCGATGCACCCATCGCGCTGATAGAGCAGCGCGACGGTATCGGCGTAGGCCTCCGACGTGTTGTCGTAGCCGCCGCCGTCGTTCTGGTCGAAGCCGTGGCCCCACTCGTGCACGAGCACGCCGAGGTTCTCGCCGGTGTTCCCGCAACCGTTGCCGCCGCGGAACATGTTGATCTCGCCGCTCCACGAGGCGTTGCAGGTGTTGTTGACGTTCGTGTTGATCGTCACCGGGTTTTGCAGCCATGCGTTCGCGGGGAGGTACGCGCGCGCCGCCTGAGCGACGCGGTTGACGTGGAAGAACGCGGTGCGCGCCGCACTCGTGTTTCCGGGCGAGGCGCCGGGGGCGACAACGCAGTTCTCGCCGGCCTTCTGGCCGAGGAAGAACGACTCGCCGCAGGTCGCCGTCTCCGAGACAGGGCCGCAGGTCTCGTCGATGCGCGCGTAGGGGCCGCTGAGCGTCGTCGTGACGGGGTCGGCGGCACTCACGCACTCGAAGAAGCCGAAGTCGTTCGTGAACTGCGAGGGCTCGCCGTCTTCGACGAAGTTCGTGAAGGGCATCGGATGCGGGAAGTCGCATCCGCCCTGGTCGCACTGGCCCGTGTTGCGCAGCGGAAAGACGCCGCCCGTGATCGACGCGTAGTGCGCGGCGTCGTAGAACGCGAGCACCTCGCCGGTCTTCGCGTCGACTTCACCGGTCCAGAGCGGCACTTCGCCGGGGACTCGGAACTGCACGCGCCACGCAAGACGGTGCGCGATGCCCGCGCCGCGGGCGCCGCGCCAGAGCGGCAGGCCTGCTTCGAGGCGCGGGTCGAGCGCGAGGATCGTGAGCTGCGGCGGCGCGACTTCTTCGTGAGCGACCGAGCCGTCGTACCCGATATGATTTTCGATGATCGTCTGCGCCTGCGTCGCCGAGAGCACCGGCGTGGCGTCCGTCGTCAGCCGGCCCCAACGGTGCGTGCCGAAGGCGACGAGGTTGCCGCCGTTGACGTGGAAGTCGAAGCGCGATTCTTCGACGCGGACGCCATCGACGGCCTGCCGGAAGACCAACAGGAACACGCCGGGGCGGCGCTCGCGAGAGGCCGTCGCGTCGAGCTCGAAGGTGCCCTTCCACTCGCCGAAGAGGAAGCGGTGCCGGTCGAGAAATGCGCGGGCGCGCGTTTCGAGGTCGGCGAGTGTGACGGTGGCACCGGGCTCGACCCAGCGGATGCCGCTGCCGCTCGCGATGGTCGGCATTCCCGTGCGCTCGTCGACATAGACGTTCCACGCGCCGGGGTTCTCGGCCTGGAAGCGCTCCCAGGCGGCGCGCAGCGCGTCACCGACCGGAAGCTGAGCCACGGCGCGAGGCTCGATCGAGACCGCGCCGCCCTTCCGTGTGACCTCCGCGCCGGTGTAGCGAGCGAGGTGCTCTTTCACCATCGCCGCCATGCCTGTACCCGTTAAGAAACAAAACGCCGCGACGAACGCCGCGGCGGACACCCACCCTGAGCGAGAGCCGACTCTCCGCATGCCTTTCTCCTCTGTTCCTTGATCCTTCTCGGGGACGTGGCCATCGACCGGGGGGACACGGACCGCGGGCCCCGACACTGGAAGCTCTTTTACGACGGAAACCCAAAGTGCGCGAACGGTAATTCGACGAGGGCGAGCGGATCGGATTCAGCGAGGAACAGATCTCGGAAGAAAAAGAAATCGGCCCCCCACGCGATTCCACCGACCGCGCGAGCATCGGCGGAGAGGGGAGAGCCGAAACGGAAGAACGATCCTTGGTGACGTTCTCGGCGCCATGCGCGGGGACTCCGGGCACGCGCGGTTCAGGCTGGTCAGTTCTTCGGTGCGGCGCACGCGAGCGCGACGAGCAAGCCCGTGCTCGCGCCCGTGGCCCCCTCGGGGCCGCTGTCGTGGTCGCCCTCGGACCACGACGCGGGCGAGATGTCGAGATGGGCCCACGGCACCTTCTTGGCGAAGTGGCCGATGAAGAGCCCCGCGGAGATTGCCCCGGCCTCGCGGGCGCGGCCGACGTTCTGGATATCGGCGATCTTCGAGCGGATGTGCTTCCAGTACTCCTTGTCGGAAGGCAGGCGCCAGACGCGCTCGCCCGCGGCGTCGGCGGCGGCCTCGACCGCGGCGAGAAGCGCCTCGTCGGTGCCGATGAGCGGGATGCGTACGCGGCCGAGCGCGATGAGCGCGGCGCCCGTGAGCGTCGCGACATCGACGATGCGCGTGGCGCCCTCGCGCACGGCGAGCGCCACGGCGTCCGCCAGCACGAGGCGGCCTTCGGCGTCGGTGTTGCGAACTTCGATGGTCGTCCCGTCGAGCGCCGTCACGATGTCGCCGGGGCGGAAGGCGTTGCCGGCGACGGCGTTCTCGGCGATCGCCAGGTAGAAGCGCACGTTGGCCTTGGGCTTCAATCGCGCGACGGCGGAGGCGGCCGCGAGCACCGCGGCGGCGCCCGCCATGTCCTTTTTCATCAACTCCATGCCGGAAGGCGGTTTGATGTCGAGCCCACCCGTATCGAAGCAGATGCCTTTGCCGGCGAGCGCGAGTACGTCCTTCGAGCGCGGGGCCCCGAGATACTCGAGCACGACGAGCCGCGGCGGATCGTCGCTGGCTCGGCCGACGGCGGTCAGCGCGCCCATGCCCATCCGGGCGCAGCGGGCGGCGTTGAGCACGCGGATGCGAAGGCCTGCGTCGCGAGCGACGCGGCGCGCGGCGGCCTCGAGCTCCGAGGGACCCATGTGCTCGGCGGGCGTGTTGACGAGGTCGCGAGCGAGCGCGATGGCCTCGCCGATCGGCACGCCGGCTTTGGCGGCGCGCGCCTGCTCGGCGTTGGCGAAGACGAGCGCGATCGAGGGTCGGGTCTTCTTCTCGCCGCTCTTGTAGCGATCGAAGCGGTAGAGACCCAGGTGCGCGCCGACGACAACGCGCGGGATCAGCGCCGCCGGGATGCGCGCCGGGACGAGCACCGTCGCGCGCTTCGCGCCTTCGCGCGCGAGCGCCCGGCACACGGCCGCGATGCGGTTCTGGAGGGTGCGCGCGGTCCAGCCTTCGTCGGGTGTTTCCCAGGCGACGACGATCTCGTGACTCATGTGTCCGAGCGTGCGCGTCGAGGCGACGGAGCAGCCCGTCTTCCACTGGCGATCGAGCTCGGCCTGGATCGCTTTGGGCAGGGCGTGGCCGCGGGGTACGGCCAGGCCGTCGGCCGCGGCCGGCGCTTTCGTCGTGATGGTGATCGTCGGGCGGGTCATCGGGCGAGCTCCGGTTCGACGAGCGCCCACGCGTCGTCGACGCTCGCGCCGTGGTGAACGATCGCGCGGACGGCGCGGATCATCGCCACGGGCGCCTGGGACTGGAAGATGTTGCGGCCCATGTCGACGCCCGCCGCCCCCGCGTCGATCGCGTTGCGCGCGAGCTCCAGGGCTTCGCGTTCGGGTAGCTTCTTGCCACCCGCGATGACGACCGGGACGGGACACGCCGCGATGAGCTGATCGAAGCCGTCGCAGTAGTAGGTCTTCACGAGGTGCGCGCCCAACTCGGCGCAGAGGCGCGTCGCGAGCGAGAGATAGCGCAGGTCGCGGACCATGTCGCGGCCCACCGCCGTGACCGCCATCACCGGAATGCCCGTACTCTCGCCGGCGTCGATGAGGTCGGTCAGGTTGCGCAGCGTCTCTTGCTCGTGCTCGGTGCCGACGAAGACCGACGCCGTGATGCCCGAGGCATTGAGACGGATCGCGTCTTCGATCGAGACCGTTAGGCACTCGTTCGAGAGCGACGACGTGCCGGCGTCATTGCTGACGATGCTCGTGCCGCCGGACATGCGCAGCATGATCGGCACGTTCGCCGTCGGCGAAACGCAGGTGCGCAGCGCGCCGCGCGTGATCATCAGGCAGTCGGCGTGACCGAGCAGCGGCGCCACGGTCTGATCGAGTCGTTCCAGGCCGGAGGTCGGCCCGAGAAAGTAGCCGTGGTCGACGGCGAGCATGACGGTGCGGCCCGTCTCGGGTTGCAGAATGCGATGCAGGCGGTTTTGCAGTCCCCAATCCATCGGTTCACCTCCGGTCTCGGCGCGCTCTCGTCGTGCGCAGCGCGCGGGGCCCGCTCTGCATCGATACTTTTCGCAGACGGCGGGCGTGCTGGGTCACCTCGGGAAGGCGCCGGGCAGTCCTCCGTCGACGGGGATGATCGCCCCGGTTGTCGGCGTACGGCGCTCGGCGAAAAAGAGCACGGCCTCGGCGCAATGCTCGACCGTGACGGACGTGCGCAAGAGATTGCGCAGCCGGTAGCGTTCCGGAAGTTCGGCGGGGTCGAAGCCCCGCGAGCGCGCGCGTTTCGCGCCGACGTCGAGCCAGAGCTGGCTCGGCACTTCTTCGTCGCCGAAGACGGCGTCCGGCGAGACCATGTTGACGCGCACGTCCAAGGGCGCGAGTTCGATCGCCGCGACGCGCCCGAGTTGGTGGGCCGCGGCCTTCGACGCCGAGTAGGCGGCGAACGAAGCGCCCGGCTCGGGGACGTTCTTGGTCGAGATGAGAATCACGTCGCCGCCCGTGCCCTCGGCGCGGACCTGCCGCACGAAGGCCCCGAGGACGTGGAACGAGCCGAGCGCGTTGACGTCGAACACCTGCCGCACGCGCTCGGGAGCGAGATCGGCGATGTCGCCGACCTCGGCCATGCCGTGCGAGAGCACGAGCAGATCGACGCCGCCGGCGTCGAGGCTCGCGTCGCGGAGGGCGCGCTCGGCGGCCTCGGGATCCGAGACGTCGAAGGGACAGACCAGTGCTTCGCCAGGGCCGACCACGGCGTCGATGCGCGCACGCACGATCGCGAGCCGCGCGCGCACGTCGTCGGTGGGGCGGTCCGAGAGCACGACGACCGCGCCGGCGCGCGCGAGTGCGAGCGCGACACCCGAGCCGATCGCACCCGCCGCACCCGTGACGAGGGCGACGCGCCCGGAGAGCGGCGGCCTGCCCTCGAGGCGCAGTTTGGCGCGTTCGAGCGGCCAGTACTCCATGGCGGCGCAGTCGTCCTCGGCAGGCGGTTGATAGCGGCCGATCGCATCGCCTTGCGCGCAGAGCGCCAGCGAACGGAGTGCGATGTCCGCGGTGATGTCCGCTTCGCGCCGGGTGGGACCCGCGGCGAAGAGTCCGACGCCGGGCACCAGCACGACACGCGGCAGCAGTTCGAGCTGAGTGAGATCGAGCTGCGGATCGTAGCGCCGCGCGTAGTCGAGCACTCGCGCGGCGAACCGGCCGATGAGGCCGCGGATGCGATGCGAGAGATCCTCGAGGCTGTCGTCGTCACCGGTCTCGAGGACGAGCGGCCACGCGCGCGTGCGGATGAGGTGGTCGGGCGTGATGAGCGCGCGCGGCGCCCGGTCGAAGAGCGCCGCGTCGTCGACAAGAGCGCGCGTCGCCGCGTCTCCGTGATAAGCGAGGATCATCCGGCGCGGAAAAGGCGTTCCGGCGAGTTCCGCGGGGCAGGAAAGTGCGCCGCGAATGACGGGCGCGATGCGCGCGGCACGTTCGAAGTTGGGCAGAGGCTGGCGGGCGGCTTCGAGGCGCGGCGTCGTGAGCGGAACGCCCGCGCTACGCGCCGCGGCCTCGTTGGCGCAGAGCGTGACGGCGTCCGCCATCGTCTCGTAGGCTTCACGCGCCTCATCGCCCCAGGTGAAGACCCCGTGGTGGCGGACGACGGCGGCGCGCGCCTGGGGATGCTCGCGGACGGCGGCGGCGACCGCCCGCGCGAGGTCGAGCCCGGGACGCGCGTAGGGGAGCACCGCGATCGAGGGGCCGAGCAGCGCGCGCAGCCACTCTTCGCCTTCGTGCTGGTTTGCGAGGACGAGCACCGACTCGGCGTGTGTATGCAAGACGAAGCGCGCCGGGAGGAACGCGTGGAGTAGCGACTCGACCGACGGAAACGGCGCCCTTGCATCGAGCCGCGCGGCCATGAGGGCCGGCTCGATGTCCGAGATCCAAGGGCGTCCGGTGATCGGGTCCGCGACCTCGCTTTCGAGGCGCCGCAGCCGAACGAGGTCGAGCGGCGCGAAATCCCCCGCCTGCGCCGTGGCGAGGTCGCGTCCCGACCCCTTGACCCAGAGCACGTCGATGGACGTTCCGCCGGCGCTTTCGACTCTGGTCTTGACGGAGGTGTTCCCCCCGCCATGGATGACGAGCGACGCGTCTCCGCCGAGGAGTCTCGAGGCGTAGACGAGGCACGCGAGCTCGGCGGCGACTCCGGCCGGACGCGCTGCGGCCATCTCGCGGGCGACCGATTCGTCCCACCGAGGAGGGGCCGGAGAGTGCGGGCGCTCGGCGCTCACGGTCCTGGCCTACTTCGTTTTGTCGCCGAGGACGTCCTTGAGGCTCTTCGCGTCCGGCGAGAACGCCTCGCTGAAGATCGGCTCGTCGTTGATCTCTTGCTGCGGTTCACCCTCGAGCTGAATCGCGCGCGTGTTCTCGTCGACCGTGACGTGTCCGTCGATGATCTCGCGCAGGACAGTCTCGAACTTGTGCTCCGAGAGCGGAGCGTTCACGAGCGGCGGGGCGCCCGCGACGAGGCTCTCCCATCGGCGCGCGGCGACGACCGTGAGCAGGAAGCGGTTGTGGACTTTGTCGAGCGCCTTTTCGATCGGCTTCAACGTGGATGTCTTGGGCACGTGGCGTCTCCTGGGTCGGCGAGGGGACCGGCTGGTCCGTTTCCGGTGCCGCGGCGAAGGGCCGCCGCGGCTCGTCGTGTCAATTGCCGTCGCGCATCGCGCGAATGAAATCCGCATTCGTTTCGGTCTGTCCGAGCCGATCGAGGAGAAGTTCCATCGCCTCGATCGGATTCATCTGGCTGAGCACTTTGCGCAGGATCCACACCGCGTTGAGCGTGTCCTGGTCGAGCAGCAGCTCTTCTTTGCGCGTCCCCGAACGCGTCAGGTCGAACGCGGGGAAGGTGCGCCTGTCGGAGAGCCGGCGGTCGAGGTGGAGCTCCATGTTGCCGGTGCCCTTGAACTCTTCGAAGATGACCTCGTCCATGCGCGAGCCCGTGTCGACGAGCGCCGTGCCGAGGATCGTCAGCGATCCGCCCTGCTCGATCTTGCGCGCCGCGCCGAAGAAGCGCTTCGGCCGCTGCAAGGCGTTGGAGTCGAGTCCGCCGGAGAGAATCTTGCCCGAGGGCGGCTGCACCGAGTTGTAGGCGCGGGCGAGGCGCGTGATCGAGTCGAGCAGGATCACGACATCGCGGCCGTACTCGACCATGCGCTTGGCCTTCTCGATGACCATGTCTGCGACCGCCACGTGGCGCGACGCCGGCTCGTCGAACGTCGACGAGATCACCTCGGCACGCACGGACTCCTTCATGTCGGTCACTTCTTCGGGGCGCTCGTCGATGAGCAGGACGATGACGTAGGTATCGGGGTGATTGCGGATCACCGCGTTGGCGATCTCTTGCAGGAGTAGGGTCTTGCCGGTGCGCGGCGCCGCGACGATCAGCCCGCGCTGCCCCTTGCCGATCGGGGTCAGCATATCCATGACGCGGCCCCCGAGGCCTTCGCGGTGCGTCTCGAGCGTGAGCTGCTCCATCGGATAGACCGGCGTGAGATTCTCGAAGAGGATGCGGTCGCGGGAGCGTTCGGGGTCGCTGTGGTTGATCGCCTCGACCTTGATGAGCGCGAAGTATTTCTCGTCTTCTTTCGGGTACCGCACTTGCCCCGTGACCGTGTCGCCGGTCACGAGCGAGAAGCGGTTGATCTGCGACGGCGAGACATAGACGTCGTCAGGTCCCGGCAGGTAGTTGTACTCGGGAGAGCGCAAGAACCCATAGCCTTCGGGCAGCACTTCGAGCGTCCCTTCGGCGAAGAGCATGCCGCGTTGCTCGGCCTGCAAGCGCAGGATCTCGAAGATGAGCTCTTGCTTGCGCAGACCGGCGACCTTCCGCACACCGGCCTGCTGCGCGAGCGGCGCAAGCTCGGTGATCCGCATGGACGCGAGCCGGTTGAGCGAGTAGCTCTCGCGCTCGTCGATCGTGTCTTCGCCGTCGGTCCGGGGCATTGGCGCCACGCCTCGCAGGGGAGATCCGCGCGCTCCTCGGCCGTGCCGGGTCGCGGGCGGTCTCGGGGTAGGGGGGATTGCGTGGGGTAGGCAGGCGCGAATCTTAGTCGGCCCCCCCGCTGCCGTCAAACCAAGTGTCGGCGCTGCTTGGGGTTGCGGCGCGACGGCTCAGAACCCGACGGCCGTGAGGACGGAAAATCGAACGCCGTCGTTCTCGGCGCCCGCGTTCGGGTCGAGCGGCAGAGCCGCGTTGAAATGGACCGTCGTCCCGTCGGCCGAACGCAGGATCTGAGCACGCAGCCCGATGCCTACCCCTGGGTGCACGCGGGTGGTGTCGAGAGACTGCCCTTCCTCCCAGACCGCGGCGACCTCGGCGAACCCGACGACGCCGAGACGGAGCAGACGCGCGATGTACCAGGGCGCGAAGAAACGGTGTTCGCCGACGAGCATGAACGCCTGAGAGCCCGCGAACGAGCGCGACGCGTAAGCCCGGGCCCCGCGCTCGCCGCCGACGAGGAGTCGCTCGTTTCCGGGGAGTCCCTCGGACCAGAGCACCTCCGCGTCGAGGACGACGGATTGCAGCGGGTGCGGTTTGTAGAGCCAGCGCAGCGACCCGCGGGCGATCGTCCCGCGGCTGCGCGCGTCCAGCCGGCGGGCGTCGAGGCCGGCTTCGGCGACGAGGAAGTTGGCGTCGCCGAGCACGAAACTCCGCCGCGCACGCGCGATGAGCTCCGCACCCGACTCCCGTCCCGACCAGGCGGGCGCCAGGTCGAGGCGGACCGAGAAGGTGTCGCCCAAGTCGATGTCCTCGACCCGGCGCGCGGAATTGATGTAGCTGAGCACTCGGAAATCGAC
>CAZPJJ010000138.1:0-9488 GCA_964586535.1 uncultured Acidobacteriota bacterium
CCCCGCGCCCCGTCCGTGGTCGTCATCGCTGCTCCCTCGGCTTCCCGCCGCTGTCATTTATAGGCACGGTGATGGGGCGGAGGCCAGTCCCTCGTTCGTTTTCGTCCAGAAGCCTCTCGCCTGTGTTCGGCAAGGACGGCTCCCTATAATGCGGCCGCGTTCAACCCGGATCATTCGTGAAGCCCGCGCGGGGAATGCCGCGGTTGCTTGCCGGCCGGAGCTTCACGAGCAGCCCAGGCCACGGAGGCGCAGGCGAGGAATGCCGATCTACGAGTTTTACTGCAGCGATTGCCACACGCTCTTCAACTTCTTCTCGCGCGCGATCGACACGACCAAGAGCCCGGCTTGTCCGCGCTGCGGAGCACCGGGACTCGAGCGACGCCCCTCCACCTTCGCCATCTCGAAGAACCGCCCCGAGCCCGCCATGGATGCCGATGGCATGCCCGACATCGACGACGCACGCCTCGAGCGCGCCCTCGCGGCCCTCGAAAGCGAGGCCGCAGGGCTCGACGAGAACGACCCCCGTCAGGCCGCACGCCTCATGCGACGGCTCACCGAAGCAACGGGCCTTCCGCTCAACGAGAGCATGGAGGAGGCGCTGCGCCGCATGGAGTCCGGAGAAGATCCGGACGCGGTCGAGGCCGAGATGGGAGACGCTCTCGACGATCCATTCGCATCGGGCGAGTCTCCGAAGTCGCGTCTGCGCCGCTTCGTGTCGCGCCATCTTCCGCCGCGCGTGGATCCGCGCTTGTACGAGATGTGACGCGCCGTCTCGACCGTGGTCAGCGCGGTGACACGCGCGTCAGGCGAAGACGGAAATGAAATCGCAGCTTCGCTGTCGTGTCGCGAATCGCTGACGCCCGTCTCGGCCCGTTCCGTGCGCCGCTACCCTAGAGCCTCGTAATCGCACGCCTTTGGGCGAATGCGCGCTTGTCGGCAGGAGCTGGCACAGAGCTTGCCTTTGTCCCTCTCACGGAGAACTGACCGGCTCCCGAAGCTGGTTTCCCAGGTGCGCTCGGGTGAGCGAGCCCGGGAGAGGACGAGAGGGAAGACGATGACGACGCGCTTGCAACTCGGAAGAACACTCATCGTGATGACGCTTTTCGTAGCGGCGATCGGTGCCGCGTCCGCGGGAACCATGAGTGTCGCGTGGGACCCCGTCTCGGGATCCGCCGGCTACAAGGTCTACTACGGCACGGCGCCGGGGACGTACACGCAATCCAAAGACGTTCCCGGAGCTTCGACGACTTCCACGACGCTGACGGGGCTCGACGCCTGTACACGCTACTACGTGGCCGTGAAGGCCTACGACTCGGCGGGACTCGAGTCCGCGACCTACTCGAACGAGATCGCGGGACTCCCGCGTCCCGTCGTGTCGGGCGTGAACCCCGCGAGCGGCGAGCAAGGCGCGAGCCTCACGGTCGTCGTCACCGGCGAGTCTTTCGACAGCGGTGCGGCATCGACGTTCGGCGCGGGCATCACGGTTCTCGCCACGCGTCGTGACTCGTGTTCGCAAGTCTCCGTTGACATCCAGATCGCTGCAGATGCTGTCGCCGGAGTTCGCACCGTCGAAGTGCAGAACCCTGATCGCTCGTACGGCGCCCTGGCCAACGCGTTCACTGTGGGCGAGAACGCCGCGCCCACGGTCTCGAGCGCGACGCCCGCCGCCGGTGCGACCAACGTCGCGGTAGACGTCAGACCGCAGGTGGTCTTCAGCGAAGGGATGAGCGCCGCATCGATTACCGCGAGCACGGTCCAGCTCCGCACCAGCGCAGGCGCCGCCGTGGCGCAGGCCAGCGGTTCGCCCGCGCTCGCCGCGGACGGCAGGACCGTCACGATCACACCCGCCGCCAACCTCAACGGCAACGCGAGCTACTACCTCTGGGTGCGCGGCACGAGCGCAGGCGTCAAGGACGCCTCGGGCAAGGCGATGGCCGCCGACTGGCAGCAGAGCCCCGCTTGGACGACGGGCACGGCGCCGGATACCGAGCCGCCGACGGTCTCCTCGACCAACCCGGCCGCGGGGGCCGCCAACGTCCCGGTCGGTGTCAAGCCCACGGTGACGTTCAGCGAAGCGATGCAGGCGAGCACGATCACGAGCGCGACGGTCCGCCTGCTCAATGCGAGCGGCCAGGCCGTCGCTCAAGCCGCGGGCTCTCCGCAGCTCTCGGCGGACGGCAAGACGGCCACGATCACCCCCGCCGCCGCGTTGGCCGAAAACGCGGTCTATCGGATCCAGGTCCTGGGCGGCTCTGCAGGCGTCAAAGACCTCGCGGGCAATCCGATGGCCGCGACCTACGACCAGTCGCCGGGGTTCACCTGCGAGAACCTCCCGCCGCCGGCACCGGCCAACCTGCGCCGCTCCGACGTGAAGTAGAGCGTCACGCAGGTTTCATCCTAGGGCCGGAGGGGTAACCCTCCGGCCCATTTCGTGTCCGGCTTACGATTATGAAATTGCCTTCCGGCAGTGCTCGGGCCCGGCCGGTTGGCCTCGGTGCCAAGTCCTTGAGAGGGAGAGCTTTGCGAGGGCTGGCCTTTGGTTCCCGCTACCTTCGTTGTTGGTATGTGGCTTGCTATTCACATCGCAGGGAGAGTCGTGTGAGAGAGCCGGAGGGGGCATCGATGTGGATCGTTGACGGACGGCGCCCGACCCGAGCATTCCGGAGTGTGGTTCTTCCCGCACTCGCCCTCGCCTCCGCGATCGCCGTGGGCAGCCTGCCAGTCGTCGCGGGAACGATGTCGCTGCGCTGGGACTCGGTCTCCGGGGTCGCGGGATACCGCGTGCACTACGGCACATCCAGCACCGCGCTGAACCAGTCCCAGGACGCGGGAGCCTCCACGTCCACCGATCTTTCCGGACTCGCGAATTGCACCACGTGGTACGCGACCGTCCGCGCCTACGACGCCCAGGGCCTCGAGAGCGAGGACGGCGGGCTCGTGGTCGGCTGGCCTCGGCCGGTCGTCAACACGGTGACGCCCGCGCAGATCGAGCGCGGCCAGACGGTCACGTTCACCGTCGCTGGCACCAACTTCGATCCTGGTGAAGCGGGCAATCCCAGTCATCCCGCCGCAACCGTCGAACTCGGCCACCCCGGCCTTCGCGTCGATCAGGTTCGCGTGGACGCCTGTGGACAAATTCGCGTCACGGTCACCGCGGCCCTCGACGCTTCGACGGGCTGGTCCTCTCTGACCGTCGAGAACCCCGACCTCACGCACTCGCAGCCGGGAATGCACCCCTGGGTCTTTGGTACCAAGGCCGAAGCGATCCAGGTCGTCTCGTCCGCGCCGGGCGATACGACGCCCCCGTCGGTCACGGCGACCACCCCCGGCCCGGGCGCGACCGAAGTCGATCCCGCCGTGCGTCCCGTGGTCACGTTCTCGGAAGCCGTCGATCCGGCGTCCGTCACGACCGCCACGGTGCGCCTGCTCGATGCGAGCGGGGCCGTCGTGCCCCAGGCTGCCGGCTGGCCGACGACCGACGGCGCGCTCGTGACGATCCGGCCTGCCGCTCTTCTCACCGAGGGCGCGACCTACCGCGTCTTCGTTCAAGGCGGATCGAGCGGCGTGAAGGATCTCGCAGGCAACGCCCTGGCGACGAACTACCAGCAGAACCCGGGCTTCACCATCCGCGAAGGCGATCCGTCGGGCGAGCCGCTCGAACCCCAGGTGACGGGCGCGAGTCCCGCCGCCGGCACGCCGCAGGTCGACCTCGACACCGACACGGCCCGGCTCACCTTCGATCGAGACATGAGCCCGCTCGCCGGTATCCTCTCGCCGAGCGAGTTGCAGCAACGCTTCTGGGTGAACTCGGGCTCGCTGCGCCTCGCGCACGCGACCGGCTCGCCCACGTTCGAGAACGGCGGCCGCACGGTCGTCATTCGCCTCGCGGACCCGCTGCAAGCCGGCGGTTCGTACTCGACGAACGCCGACCTCTCGGGCTCGTCGCTCGAGGATCGGCTGACCGACGCCGGCCACGCAGACCTCGCCATGGCGTCGCCCTACGCGACGAGCCCGGCGTGGACGACCCAGGACGCCGTGACGCGCGTGAGCTACCAATCCGAAGACGGCAGCGTCTCGGGCTCGCTGACCGTGTCGAACAGCGCCGTGCCGGACGAGAACGATGGCGTTCCCGCCGACGCCGGATTCGACGTCACCTTCGCGAATCCGATCGTCGCGTCGAGCCTCGACGGGACGACCGTCCGCATCGTCAAGCCCGGCAACGAAAGCGCGCGAGCCGTGCTCGCCACGCTGCGCGCGAGCGCCGCGGGCCGCTTGGCCCCGACAGCGGCCGGCCAGACGACCTCTCTCGTCAGCCGCGTCGCACAGATGCTCTTCCTCGGTCGCACGGACTACCGCTCGAACGCCAAGCTGAGCGGCTTGCTTCCCGAGACGGTGGAAACCGAAGATCCGGAGCTCCAGCAGGGCGGTATCGTGCTGCACGTGGTTCCGCTCGAGCCGCTTCGTCCGGGAACGCTCTACGAACTGCTCATCGAGGGTGGTTCGGGAGGCATCCGCATGCTCACGGAGAACGGCGAGACAACCGTGCAGGCGCCATCCACGATCAGAATCCCGTTCTACACCGAGGTCAGTCCCGAGACTCAGGACGTGACCCTCGGCGTGGGCCGGTGACGAGCGAAGCGAAGAGGAGCGCAGCATGAGCACCACCAGCAAGTTCTTCACGCGCATCGCTCTCGTCCTCGGCGTCCTCGGCACGGCCACGGCCATGGCGACGGCAGGTTCGCTGACGATCTCGTGGTCGCCCTCGGTCGACGAGATGACCGTCGGTTACGACGTCGAGATCCTCGACGAGCAGGGGCAGGTCGTGCGCGTCATCGACGCCGAGATCGCGACGACGATCACCATCGAGGATCTCGAGGACGGCGTCGTCCATCGCCTGCGCGTGCGCCCGTACGACGCGCGCGGCACGCGAGCGCGCCGCGCGAGCTCCGCGATCACGACGATGCCCGCGCCGCGCGTCGAGAGCTTCTCCGGCGCCGTCACTCCGGGCATCAGCACGACGATCGCGGTGGAAGGCGCCAACCTCGACGCACGAGCGCGGTTCCTCTCGAAGCGCGCCGGGCTCGCCGTCGCGAGCGCGACCGTGATCGCGGTGAATCGCGCGGAGCTCGTTCTCGCCTGGGACGGCTCCGGTGCGTCACCGTCGCCTGCCGACCTCCTCGTGGTCAATCCTGTGCGCAAGGCCGAGCCCTACTTCGAGCACCACCCGCAGGTGCTCGACGTGGACGCATCCGGCCGCGTCGAGAGCGCGGACGAGCAGCTCGTGAAGGCAGCGTTCGGGCTCCGCCGCGGCGACCCGGGCTACAGCGGCGCACTCGATGTGAACGGTGATGGCGTGATCGGCGGCGAGGACACGGCGCCGATCCGCGCCTACCTCGAGGGTGCGGGCACGCCAGGGCTCTGATTCGCGCGCGCCGCGAACGCGCGCCCGCATCGAGAGGGGTCGCGACCCTCCCGGCTCGCGACCTTATGCAGAGGGGCGATCCTTCCGCCTTCGCCCCCAAGAACTTGAGTCCGGCGGGGGTGCCGTGTGGCGCTCCCGCCGCGTTTCGGTCTCGCGAAAGAGGGCTTGGCAGGGCCGGTTTCAGCGACCGTCGCGCGGAGTAGGGCATGGGAGAGCGCGTCAGCACGGCAGGCGGTAGGCGGGCGCGAGGCTTGACCCGCACCTCGCCGCCGACGAAATTCGACGACGTGCGCACGGAAATCCTGGCCAGCGGCACGGCGAGCGCGAATGGTCGCGGGAGCGATCCTTCGTCGAACGAGTTCTATCGTCGCGTCGTCGAAGGCATGCGCTGCGGAATCATCACTCTCGACGCCGGCGGCCGCGTTCTCACCTGCAACGAGCTGGCGCGCGACATTCTCGAACTCGACGAAAGCACCCGCGACGGCGGCGCCGTCGAGACCGTGCTCGCCAGTCACCCGCGCTTGGCGGAGGTGCTGCGTTCGTCGCTGGAGATGTCGCACCTGCCCAACCGCGCCGAACTCGAGCTGCGGACCCGCGGCGACGACGGCCGCACCATCGGTTTCACGATCTCTCCGATCGTCGGAGAGGCCGGTGCGCAAGGCGTGGCGATTTTCTTCAAGGACCTGACGCAAGTCGAGCGCCGTGAGGAGCAGGAGCGGCTGCGCGACCGGCTCGCGGCGCTCGGCCAGATGGCCGCCAGCATGGCCCACGAGATCCGCAATCCGCTCGCGTCGATCGAAGTGACGGCCACGCTTCTCAAGCGAAAGCTGCGCGACAAAGAGGACGAGACGACGCGCCTCGTCGCGAAGATCATCGACGAGATCGCGCGCCTGAACTCGACCGTCACGCAGGGTCTCGAGTTCGCGCGGGCGATCAGCCCCGAACGGGTCGAGCAGTCGGTCGTCCCGATTCTCGATCAAGCGGTGGCGGACGCCGGCGACCGTTTCCCGGGCCACCGTGTTCGTATCGAAATGAATGTCTCGGCGGACGCGCCTCGCGTGCCCGTCGACGCGAACTTCCTCGAGCAGGTCTTCGTGAATCTCGTCGTCAACGCGATCGAGGCCGTGGAACTCGAGGGCCGCATCCTGATCAGCGTCGCGCCCTACGGCGGCGACGGCGCGAGAGCGAGCGGCGTCGAGATCCGCGTCGAAGACGACGGGCCCGGGATCCCCGGCGAGATCCGTGAGAAGCTCTTCTATCCCTTCGTCACGACGAAGCGCAATGGTTCGGGCATCGGGCTCGCGATGGCGCGCAAGATCGTCGAGTGTCACAACGGGCTGATCGACGTGGCCAGCACGCCCGGATCCGGGACGACGTTCCGGATTCGCCTGCCGCGCGCCCTCGACGTCCGCGGAGAGAACTGACCCATGGCGCGCATCCTCGTTGCCGAAGACGAACGCAACCTTCGCGAAGGCATCGCGGAGGCTTTTCGCGACGCTCGCCACGAGGTCGTGGAAGCCGAGGATGGCCTCGCCGCCGCGCAGCTCGTCCACGACCAGGTCTTCGACCTGGTCATCACCGACTACAAGATGCCCGGCATCGACGGGCTCGAGCTGATCAGCCGCGTCGCGATGGTCAACGAGTCGACCGCGGTGATCATGATCACGGCTTATGGCACCGTCGAAGGCGCGGTCCAGGCGATGCGCATGGGCGCCTACGACTACGTGCAGAAACCCTTCAGTCTCGAAGAGCTCGAGCTGAAGGCCGAGCGCGCGCTGCGCCATCGCAAGCTGCTCTCGCGCTTGGCGGCTCTCGAGCGCAGCGGAAGCGAAGGCGGCTTCGACGGCATCATCGGCGAATCGCCGGCCATGCGGCGCGTGCTCGAGATCGTCGAGAAGGTGGCGCCCTCGAACGCGACCGTGCTCGTGCTCGGCGAAACCGGCACCGGCAAAGAGCTCGTCGCCGAGGCGATTCACCGCCACTCGACGCGCCAGGACGGCCCCTTCGTCAAGGTCAACTGCGCGGCGCTACCCGAGAATCTGCTCGAATCGGAGCTCTTCGGTCACGAGCGGGGCGCGTTCACCGGCGCCGACAAACAGCGCGTGGGCCGCTTCGAACTCGCTTCGGGCGGCACGCTCTTCCTCGACGAGATCGGCACGATGTCGCCGGGAACGCAGGCGAAGGTGCTCCGCGTGCTTCAGGAGCGCGAGTTCGAGCGCGTCGGCGGTTCGCGCACGATCCATTCGGACGTCCGCGTCGTGGCGGCGACGAACCGCGATCTCGAGAAGGCGATCGAGAGCGGCGAGTTCCGCGAGGATCTCTACTACCGCCTCAACGTGGTCACGATCCACCTTCCGCCGCTTCGCGAGCGCAAAGAAGACATCGTGCCGCTCGCGGCGTTCTTTCTGCACCGATTCTCCGCGGACCTCAAGAAGCCGATTCGCGGGCTCTCCCCGGCGGCGATTCGCATGCTGACGCGGCACAACTGGCCGGGGAACATCCGCGAACTCGAGAACGCGATCGAGCGCGCGGTGCTGATGGCCGACAACGACGTCATCGAGCCCAAGGATCTCACCGTCGGTGGGCGCGGCGGCGACTCCGATGAGCGCGGCAAATTGGGCAGCGTCCTGCGCCTGCCGCCCGAAGGCATTCCGCTCGACGATCTCGAGCGGCTCGCCATCATCGAAGCGTTGCGGATGAACGACTGGGTGCAGAAGGACGCGGCGAACTTTCTCGGCGTGAGCAGCCGCGTCATGAACTACAAGATCCAGAAATACGAGATCACGCACCCGCGCTGGAGCCGCAACCGCGCCTGAGCGTCGTGTCCGTCGGCCGCGCCACCGCCGAGTCGCGCGTGAGAAATGCGCGCTCGGCGAGGGCTCCCCGCCGCGCTAGCGGCGCGCGGGCACGAGATGGCGCGTCGCTTCGAGCGCCTCCGCGAGCGCCGTTCCGACGCGATCGATCTCCTCGTCCGTCACGTTGTTGTGGAACGGGAGCGCGATCGTCCTCGACGCCACGGATTCGGTGACGGGGAACATCCCCTCACGCAGGCCGAAGCGCTCGCGGTAGAACGGCTGCAGGTGGATCGGGACGAAATAGTCGCGACAGCCGACGCCGCGGCGCTGCAGTTCCGCGAGCACCGCGTCGCGGCGTTCGCGCGTGTTGTCCTTCGTGAGCGCGATCACGTAGACGAACCACGAGATCCGCTGATTGGCCGCTGCGGGCGCCGGGCGTTCGATCTCATCGAGTGCGGCGAGACGCTCCTGGTAGCGGTCGAAAACGCGCTGGCGCTTGGCGACGAACGACTCGATTCGCGAGAGCTGCGAGATGCCGAGGGCGCAGAGGATGTCGGGGAGGCGGTAGTTCCAGCCGAGCCGCTCATGGGCGAGCCAGCCACCACCCGCGCCACGGCCCTGATTGCGCAGCGAGCGGACCAGGTTCGCGAGATGCTCGTCGTCGGTGAGGACGCAGCCGCCCTCGCCGGTCGTGATCTGCTTGTTGGGATAGAACGCGAAGAACCCGGCGGTGCCGAACGACCCCGCCATCTTCCCGTCGATCGTCGACCCGATCGCCTCGCAGGAATCCTCGATGACGGCGAGTCCATGGCGCCGCGCGATGTCCACGTAGGCGGGCATCGGGCAGGGCCGGCCGAAGACGTGCACGGGCAAGATGCCCTTGGTCCGCGGCGTGATGGCCGCTTCGGCGGCGGAGACGTCGAGATCCCAGGTCACGGGGTCGATGTCGGCGAAAACCGGCTGCGCGCCCTCGAAGAGCAGGCAATTGGACGACGCCACGAACGAGAACGGCGTCGTGACGACTTCGTCGCCGGGGCCGATGCCCAGCGCGTGGACGATCAGGTGCAGGCCGGCCGTCCCGGACGAGAGCGCGACGCCGAATCGCGTGCCGGCGTAGCGGGCGCAGGCCTCCTCGAACTCGGGCACTTTGGGGCCCAGACTGAGATGGGGGGTGCGCAGAACGTCGACGACCGCTTGAATGTCGTCCTCGGACACATCCGGGCTGGCCAGGTGGATGAACGCCTCGCTCATGGAAAGCTCCCGCCGGTCCC
>CAZPJJ010000139.1:0-9433 GCA_964586535.1 uncultured Acidobacteriota bacterium
CACGAGGTGGGCACGGGCTACTTCGACGAGGTGAGCAAGGTCGTCTCCGGCGGCGCAGCCTCGACGCTCGCGCTGGAGGGATCGACCGAAGCCGAGCAGTTCTGATCTGACTCGTCTTGCCGAGTCGGTTTGTCGTGGGTAGGCTCTCGGCTCGACCGGGTGTCGTCGGAGTTTCTCGTCGTGCGCGCCCCCCGGGGGGTGCGCCTTCCTTTCCGTGTCCCCCTCCGTCGCGCCCCCTTGCCGCGAAAGGCCCTCGCGCCCCCGGCGCGCCCTTCGCGTTTCGCCTACGGAGCCTCGCCATGCGCATCCTCGCCGCCGACGGGCTGGACAAGAAAGCGATCGCCGCGCTCGAGGGCGCGGGACACAGCGTCGAACTCGCCTCCGGGCTCGACCAGGACGCCCTCGTGGCGCGGGTTTCCGGCGTCGACGTCCTCGTCGTGCGCAGCGCCACCAAGGTGGCCCGGGCCGCCCTCGAAGCGGGCCGCGGGTCGCTGAAGCTGGTGATCCGCGCGGGCAGCGGTCTCGATTCGATCGACACGGCTGCCGCGAAAGAGCTCGGAATCGCGGTCGCCAACACCCCGGGCCTCAACGCCGCCGGCGTCGCCGAGCTCGCGATCGGCCTGATGTTCGCGGTCGCCCGCAAGGCGGGCTTCGCGCACTGGGGCATGGCCGAGGGCCGCTGGGAGAAGAAAGCCGCGAAGGGCATCGAACTCGCGGGCCGGCGCCTCGGTGTCGTCGGCCTCGGCGAGATCGGCTCGCGCGTCGCCAAGCTCGGCACGGCGATCGGCATGGACGTCGTCGGCTTCCGCCGCACGATGATCGGCAAGGCCGGCGATCCGCCGTTGATGCCGTTGCCCCAGATGATCGAGACCTGCGACGTGATCAGCCTTCACGTGCCGAAGTCGCCCGAGACGAAGAACCTCGTCGATGCGTCGATGCTCGCCCACGCCAAGCGTGGGCTGATCATCATCAACACCGCGCGCGGCGACGTCCTTGATCTCGACGCCTGCGCGAAGGCTCTCGCCGAGGGGCGCCTCGGCGGCCTCGGTCTCGACGTCTACCCGGTCGAGCCCGCGCCCGCGAACGATCTCTTCCGCCATCCCAGCGTCGTCGCGCTGCCGCACATCGGCGCGCAGACCGAGGAGAGCACCGAGCGCATCGGCAAGCGCGTCGTGGAACTCGTCCGCGATCTTCGCTAGCCGGCGCGGGGCGCGGCCATGATCGTCTCGGCGAGCCGTCGCACCGACATCCCGGCGTTCTACATGCCGTGGATGGTGCGGCGGCTCGAGCGGGCTTCGGTGCGCGCCGTCAATCCCTTCAATCCGCATCAGCAGCGCGTCGTCTCGCTCGCTCCCGACGACGTCGACGCGCTCGTCTTTTGGACGCGCGATCCCGGCCGCCTCGCCGACGCCGTGCCCGCTCTTCGCGCTCTAGGCCACGAGCGGGTCGTCGCGCTCGTGACGATCACGGGGCTCGGGCGCCCGCTCGAACCGTTCTCGCCGTCGCGAGCGCGCGCCGTGCGCGGATTCCACGCGCTCGCCGAGCGCTTCGGCGATCAGGACCGCGTGCGCTGGCGCTACGATCCGATCGTCCTCGATCGCGAGCACGACGCGGCCTTTCATCGCGCGCACTTCGCGGCGCTCGCGCGCGAGCTCCTGGGAGCGACGCGCGTCGTGATCGTCTCCTTCCTCGACATCTACCGAAAGACCGCGCGCCGCCTGCGCGCCCTCGGAGCGCGCGATCCGCAGATCGTCGCAGACGCCGCGTCCGAGCCCGAAGCGCACGCGCTCGTCCGCGACCTTTCCTCGATCGCCGCAGCGCACGGCATGGCCATGCAGACCTGCGCCGAGCCCGTCTCGTTCGCAGACGACGGCGCGCCCGCCGGTCGCTGCATCGATCCGCTCTGGCTCGGCGCGCTCTTCCCCGATCGCGTCTTCGCCGCGACGAAAGACCGCGGCCAGCGCGAGCACTGCGGCTGCGCGCCCGCGATCGACATCGGCATGACCGACACCTGCCTCCACGGCTGCGAGTACTGCTACGCAACGCGCTCCCACGACGCGGCGCTCGCGCGCCACGCGCGCCACGATCCCGAGGCCGATGCGCTCGTGCCCGTGCCGGAACCGCGCGGCTCGCGTTGAGCCCATTCGCGATCCGAGCGGGAAACTCGGCAATTGATCCGCAGGGTTGGGGGAGCGCCGCAGGTCTGCCCTGCGCGACATTCGAGATCCCTCGATGGCGGGAATTCGGCGCGACTCTCAGCTGCGCATGAGCCCGGCCGCCTGTCCGGAAAGAAATCGAACTGGAATGGAATCGTGCTTCGGGGACGGCCAATCGGAATGTCGCTCGAATGCAACGCGGCCCCCTTGACCACGCCACGGCGCCAGCGGTACGGTTGCGCTCGCGTGGGTCGAATGGGCGGCGACTAGGGGTCGTCGCCGGAAATGCGGCGCGGGACAGCGCTGCGTCGCATGAGCAATGCGTGGCGACGGGGGCTCCCAGAGCGCCTCGTCGACAAGGGTGGCGGCCCGCCACCGACGCGAGGGCTCGGTCGTGACCCACGACGTTTCCATCGATCTGTGTATTCCCGTCCTGGGGAAGCTCGCGGCGAAGGCGATGCGCGAGGGTGAGCGGCGCGTCGTGAGCGTCGCCGCCGGTGGGAACACTGAGTCGTACCAGTACGATCTGCTCGGCGGAGTCACGGGCGTCGTGAAGACGATTCGCGGTCAGCAGTACACGATCGGCGCTTCGTACGATCTCGCGGGAGGCATCACGTCCCTCAGCTATCCAAGCGGTCGGACCGTCACCATCGCCCGCGATTCGTTGGGGCGCGCGGCGTCGATCGCGAGCGGCGGTACGGTGTACGCGCAGTCGTTCGACTACGCGCCCTCTGGCGCCCTCTCGAGCTGGACGCTCGGCAACGGCATCGTCGCGACGAGGACCTACTCACCAGAGCGCATGACCCTGGCGACGCTCGCCTACACCCGTGGTGGTCAGCCGATCTTCCAACTGGGGTTCGATTATGCGCAGCCGACGGGCACGGGCACGCAGATCATCGGCGTCGCGGATGTCGTGTCCCCGGGTCGGTCGCTGACCTATTCCTACGACGCCCTGGGCCGGCTCTCGAGCGCTTCCTCGCAGGGTTCGGCAGAGTATCCGCAATGGTCGCTGGCGTGGAGCTACGATCGCTACGGGAACCGCCTCACTCAAACATGCAGCAGCGGCAACTGTGGCGCGCTGACGCAAGCTCTGGGTGTCGACGCCGCAACGAACCGACTCTCGGATCTGGGCTTTGCGTACGACGCCGCGGGCAATCTGACGGCGTTCCCGGGTACGAGCATGGCCTACAACGCGACGGGACGACTCGTGGAGAGCGCAACGGCCGGCGCCGTCGCGACCTACGAATTCGACGCGGCCATGACGCGGGTCGCGCAGACGGTCGGCTCGACCACGACGGTCACGGTGACCGGCTTCGGCTTCACGATGGCCGAGTACGACGACGGCGTCCTGGCCCGCGAGAACATCCAACTCGGCGGCATGCTCATCGCGCGGCACGAGGGAGGCACGCTGACGTACTTCCTGCACGACCATCTCTCGGTGCGGCTGCTCACGGACGAATCGGGAGCGATCAAGCCGAGTGGAGAACAAGGACACTATCCGTTTGGCGAATCGTGGTATGACGCGACGCCCGCGGACCCAGAGTTCACGAGCTACTCGCGTGACGAGGAGAGTGGCCTCGACAATGCCGTCTTCAGGCAGTATTCGTCGGAATTCGGCCGTTTCACGATGCCGGATCCGATCGCGGGCCACATTGGCCAGCCGCAGTCGTGGAACCGATACGCGTACGTGTGGAACGATCCCGTCAATCTGATCGATCCTCTCGGACTGTATCCGGTCGATGATCCGGGGGATTGCCCAGTACCCCCGATCCGTGTCTGCGACAACAGCGGCAACTGTCACTGGGAGTGTCTGCGCGAGGATGTCGAAGTCCACGAAACCGGCGGACCCCGCCTACAACTCGAAGTCTTCATGGTGTCGGAAGATTGGTGGCTCTTCGACCCCGGACCGGCGAGCGATGCCGCCCGGGGAGGAGGAGGATTTCAAGCGAGTGCAAGAGCAAAGTGCATCGCCACTGCTCGCAGTGCCTGGGAGGCTGGCTTCACCGCTCTTCTCGCACTGCTTCCCCCCGGAGGAACCGCGGGAGACGAAAGCGTCGGATCCGTGGGCCTCGTCGTCGGTGTTTATGGCGGCGCGTACGCATTTGCAGCGACAGCAGCAGCTCGGCTTGGAGTCGATCGCGACGGGACAGTGTTCTACTCCCGAGGCGGCGCATGGGCACCAGGATTTGCCGCCGGCGGCTCGCTCGGTGGGGGGCTCTTCATGTCCTCCGGTACCGCTGAGAACTTCGCCGGTGAGAGCGTTGATCTGGGCGTGGGAGGGATGCTAAAGATTCCCTATGGCCCGGCGGCGGCTCTCACCGGATCGATTTCCTCAAGTGGCGCATACGCAACCGGGGACACCACTGTGGGTGTGGGAGTTGCAGCGGGAGCCTATATCGACATAGGGGGCTCCTACGGCTGGTCTTTGTTCAACGTCCCAGAGGTCGTCTGTTCGACGATCTATGAATAGAGATTGATTCACTGAATTGTCGAGATGTAGGCGTACGAACATGCACTTGCTCGATTACACGCTCATTGTTGCTCTAGTGCTTACGTTCGGGGCTCTCATGCTCGGGGTCGCGGCGATCTTCGTGACCATGGCAGATCCGCGTTCCGCGCGGACGCGAGAGCTTCGATACACCTGCATTGAGGAGATGCGGCTACGGACTGGCGCGATCATTGACGAAGAGTCCTTGAGAGAGTCTCTTCTTCGGGCTTCCTGGTTCGTGGCTATGTCTCGCGAAGAGTCGGCGCTAAGAGTGGACGGTTGGATGAAAGAGATGGGGAGCTTGGCGGTCCCATTTCGATACATCGTATCGCGCGATGGAGAGTGGATCGTTGTTCAGTCGTGCATACCGCGCGTTCTCGTGGTGGCGTGGGTGTCGATCGTGGTTACCCAGGTGCTTCTCTGGGCAACCTTGGTTTCGAAAGGATTGGAATCGAGCACCTCTGGGGCTCTCATGCCGTTGGCGGTCGGCATTTGGGCTCTCTTCGTCGGACGCGAAATCAGGAAGCGACTGCGTCCCATGCGGCAGTATTTTGTGATTCACGCCACCGATGGCGGGTAGGGGATGCGGATCCCCTGGACGATGCTTGAAGACTCGGGATGGAATGCCGACACTCGCGAGAACTTGAACGATGGTATCGCCTCGAGGTGGCGGGTAACGAACGTGGGCGAACCGAGGGTGCGAGGCATGACGGACATCGAGAACGCATGCGCGGCTCTCTGTGGCCGCGTCGGACGGACGCCGATGTTGCTGGACGCTGCTACCGCCGCGCTGAGGAGTAGGGCATCGGTGTGGGGCGTGATCGCGACCAACACGGGGGTGCAGCTTCACGAGTGGATGCTCTGTGTCACCGGAGCGACACCGTGAGACGCGCCAGGTACTCAGCGTTGCTTCATTTCATTGCGATGCTTGGGCTAGTGACGTGCGTCGGCGGGTGCCGCTTCGACCTCTGCCGATCTCCAGAGGGCCACCGACAACACCTACAGGAGAACTGGAAGGTCCTCCACGAGATCGTCGAGATGTGGCGTGAGGACGCGCCGAAGGGCATGAACGCGCTCTGGGAGTGTTCCGAGTGCAAACCACATATGGATGACGGTGGGATTCCGCCTCCCCCCGATCGTGTCGAGCGGTACAAGGCGCTGATGCGACAGGCGGACGTAGCGTGGTTACGAGGTAGTCCTGAATACCTTAGGTTTACGATCTTCCCCGCCGGGTGGAAACGACATTTTCCAGCCATTACGGACTATCGGTGGTGTGGTCTTCTCGTGCTCCTGAAGCCACAGGAGGAAAACTTCTACAGGGCTGGCCAGCCTGGCGATCTGGGCGCAACCTGCGCCGTCGGTGATACGGACTTCGAGAACTGGAAAACCATCGTCTGTCAGCAATAGCCGACTATGAGTTCATCGTGGTCCATCTCGCCGTCCCAACGTGCAGCTTCATGGCGGTGAGCGACGCCTTCGCGGCTGTTGATCAGACCTGTTCGTGCAGGACGTGCTGGTCGCTCGTTCCGCACGTATCGCGGTACTCCTCGGACGCGGTGACGTCGGGCGTCGGTGTGCTGGGTGATGCGGACAGAGCCCGATGTGGCGGACCCGGCTTGGAAGGCTGAGTCGTGCCGTTGCGAAGGACGGTGATGATCCCGGCGCCGCAAGGCACGTCGAGGTCTGGAGACTCCAGGTCACGATTGACCACGCCGTGTGCTCGACAGGACCTGGGTCGGGCTCACGTTCTTGGGCCGTCGGCTTCCACCCGCGCGCTCGACGCGGTCGTTTGCGGTCGCCTCGGGAGCGGGTGTTTGGATCGCCGCGTCGTGCGAGGCAAGCGAGTTCCGGTCGCGGTCCCAGATCACTTCGATGTCCAGGGAGAGGATGAGGCAGGCGCTGATCGCATCCCGCGTCACCGCGTTGGATTCGCCTGGGGTGGTTCGGCTCGCGCTCGTCATCCGGTCCCACGAGTTCCCCCTCGATGACCGCTTCGTCGCACGAGTCCCGCCTCGGTGGCCGCAGACGCCATCCAAAGAGGCGATTTCAGCCTTCTGGCGGCCAACGAGGGGGGGCTCGTGAAGAAAAGCGGCCACCGAGGGGGGACTCGTGCGGCGAATCGGCCATGGACGGGGGACTCGTGTCGAAGCGCCGGGTGCCGACGGCCGCTTTGTGATCCCGGTGCGCTTTGTCGTCTCCGCGATGGAGAGTTCATCGTCATCCGGTCGCGTATTCCCGGCGTCATCGGAGCGATGGGACTGATGTTCGCGATGTCGCTGATGCTGGTCTTCGCCCTCTTCCTCTCGGACGGTGTTGATTCGAACCTCGTCGCGATTGTCCTGCCCTCGGCGATGGCTTGGGGAGCACTCCTGCTCGCCGAACGGCAGATCAGAGCGCGCGTGCGTCTCATGCGGCAGCACATCGTGATTCGCGCCACCGATGTCGAGAGATAGGTCGGTCGCGGGGCGCCCTGGCCAATTCTCGAAGCCGCGGGATGAAAGGCAGTGACACCCAACGGCCTCGACGACACGGGCGCGGCGAGGGTGTGTCGCGGGCCGCTTGTCGACGTCGCCGTCGCTCCTGCAAAAGTCGACGAGCCGACGGAACGGTCCGCCGGCTCGCCTTGGAAACGAAAAAGCTAGGACTGGCGTCAGCGCGCTTCGGGCACGACCGGCGTTTCGAGCACTTGCGGCTGCTCGCCGAGCACGCCGAGGCGGCGCGCCATCGTCGCCATCGGGCGCAGCGTCTCGATCGTTCGCTTCAGCACGGCGACCGCCGCGCGCGGATCGCTGCTCTCGGGACCTTTGTCCGAGATCGCCTCGAAGAAGGTCTTGGGGCGCGGGAAGACGCGCAACTCGATGTCGGCGTCGCTCGCGATGCCCGCCGCCTCGCGCGCGAGTTCGATGGCGCGCGTCTGGCCGCCGAGTTCGTCGACGAGGCCGATTTCCTTGGCGGCCTCGCCGGTCCAGATGCGGCCCTTGGCGATTTCACGCACGCGTTCGAGCGGCAATCCCCGGCCTTCGGCCACCTTCGCGGTGAAGTCCTGGTAGACGCGGTCGAGCCAGGCCTGATGGCGCTGCCAGCCGTACTCGGTGTAGTCGCTCGTCCCCGAGAACATGAGCGCGTTCTCGGCGGTGTGGACCTCGTCCCAGGTCACGCCGAGCTTGTTCCAGAGCCCCGTGGTGAGCAGCTTGCCGCCGAGCACGCCGATCGAGCCCGTGATCGAGCCGGGCTGCGCGACGATCTTGTCGGCCGCCATCGCCACGAAGTAGCCGCCCGAACCGGCGAGATTGCCCATCGAGACGATGACGGGCTTGCCGGCTTCCTTGGCGCGCAGCGTTTCGCGCCAGATCGTGTCGGACGCGACGTACGAGCCGCCGGGGCTGTCGACGCGGAAGACGATCGCCTTCACGTCCGCGTCGTCGACGGCGGCGCGGATCGCGTTGGCGACGGTGTCGGAGCCCATCGTCGTCCCGCCGAAGATCGGGTCGAAGGAACTCTCGCCGCGGGTGACGGCGCCCGACGCGCTGACGAGCGCGATCGTCTCGCCCTCGGTCCACGGCCGCCCGGCGCGCTCGAGGTACTTGCTGACGAAGAGCAGCGAGGCCTTCTCGTCTCCGGCGCGCTCGCGCACCTTGGCGAGCACCTCGTCGCGATAGGCGACGCCGTCCACGAGTCCGGCATCGACGGCTTCCTGTCCGAGATAAGGCCCGCGATCGATGATCCCCTGGATGGCGCCCGCATCGAGCTTGCGGCCCTCGACGATGCCGCGCTCGACTTGCTGCTGCCAGCCCTCGGCGATGGCGAGCATCGCCTCGCGGTGCGGCTCGGTGAACTCGGTGTGCGTGTATGTGTTCATCGCGTTCTTGTACTCGTAGCGCTGGTCCATGCGCGGCACGACGTCGAGCTTCTCGAGCGTGCCGCTGAGGAACTGCCCCTCGAGGGCGAAGCCAGTGAGGCCGATGTCGCCCGAGGGCTGCAGCCAGATCTCGTCGAACGCGGTCGCGATGTAATAGCCGACGTTGCCCGGGCCGTACTCGCCGAAGGTCTCGGCGAAGGCGATCGCGGGCTTGCCGCTCGCGCGGAACGCCTGTACCGCGTCGCGGATCTCCTGGGCCTGGGCCATGCCCATGCCGCCGCCGCCGAGGCGCGCGTAGAAGGCCACGACGCGCTCGTCGGTGCGGGCCTTCTCGAGCGCGGCGACGACGTCGTGAATCGTCAGCACATCGGACATGAAGAGCTTGGCCGCCGGATCCTCGGGGACCGACTCGACGAGCCCTTGCTCGAAGTCGAGTTCGAGGATCGTCTTCCCGGCGACGCTGCCGGATCCGAAGGATCCCGTCGCGGCGAGGATGCCGAGCAGGATCGCGACTCCCAGGGCGATCACCGCGAGGATCACCAGGGCGATCAGCAGGAACTTGCGCATGTTCTGTTCTCCGTGGCGGAAGGCCGCCCTGTTCATCCATCCGAATCCGGGCCGAAGCTCGCCCGGGCCGCCCGGCCGGTCGCGCCATATTCACGAGCGGCGCGCTCGTTCTTTCCGGGCGGGATTACCATGACGGCGATGACGAGTGTACCCCCCGTTCCTTACCCGACGAGCCGGGCTTCGGCCGCGGCCGGTCGACGGCGGCGGGCGAGCGGTGCCCCCGGCGGGGCTGCGATCCTGGCGACGGGACTGCTGCTCGCGTCGGCCCTGGGCTGCGCGACGGCGTCGAAGAAGATCGTCTACAAGCCCGACGAGCTGCGTGCCGAGGTGGCCCGCCTCGTTCCCGAGGACCTGGGGACGGTC
>CAZPJJ010000140.1:0-9419 GCA_964586535.1 uncultured Acidobacteriota bacterium
CGACATAGGGCCCCTCGGCGCGCGAGGACGCATCGTGGATCGCGCGAGCGGCGAGGTCCTTGCCCGTTCCCGACGCACCGACGAGGAGCACGTTCGCATCGGAGCGCGACGCCTGCCGCAGCAGCGCGAAGACACCTCGCATCGAATCCGAGATGCCGATCATGCGGCCGAACGCGTCCTCGTGAGGCGCACGCAAGCGGCGCAGGTCGTCTTCGAGACGCTTCTTCTCGAGCGCTTTGAGCACGTCGAATTCGAGTCTCGTGAACTCGATCGGCTTGGTGATGAAGTTGTACGCGCCGTTGCGAATCGCCTCGACGGCCGTTTCGACGCCGCCGTAGCCGGTCATGATGATGACCTCGCACGCGATGTCGGCTTCTTTGATGGAGCGCAAGAGGTCGAGGCCGGTCCCGCGCTCGAGCAGCAGATCCGAGAGTACGAGGTCGTAGGGCCGCGCGCGCACCCGGGCGACGGCCTGGTCGAGCGCCGCGACCTCGTCGATCTCGTGGCCAAGGGCCGTGAGGTACTCCGCCAACATGCCGCGCAGCGCGCGATCGTCCTCGACGAGGAGAATGCGTCCCGTGACGGAAGAGCGCCTGATCGCTCGCGTCACTGCTGGCCTCCGCCCTGCGCGCTCCGCTCGCGATCGCGGCTCCGGGCAAGCAGGTCCGAGATGCGCCCGCACGCTTCCATGATCTGTTCGAGCGCCTCGCGCGTCTCGGCGGACATCGTGCCCGACTCGCGCATCAACGCCAGTTCGGCGGTGCCGAGAATCGCCGTGATCGGCCCGGAGAGCGCGTGGCGGAGAGCCGACGCATCGCTCTCGAGCGCGAGTTCGTCCGCGTCGATCGGCGCGCGCGGCGGATCGACGACATCGATCGCCTCGAGCACGGCGAGCACGCGCGGAGTTCCTTGCGAGGGCAAGGGCTCGGCGGCGAATCGCCACGAGCGCGCCGTACCGTCGTGGAGGACCTGCGCGAGCGATTCGCCGGGGTGCAGCGCCGCCGCGTCGGAGACGAGCGCGAGCGCCTCGCTCCCGAGCGCGCTTTCGATGGTGGAGCGCGGTGCGAGGGCAAGCACGGCGCGAAAGCGCGCGTTGGCCGCGACGATGGTTCCGCCGGTCTCCAGGACGGCCGAAGCGGAGGGAATGCGCTCGAGAAGGATCGCCCAGGGCTCGACCGGACGACGAGGCGGGTTCTCGGGACGGCGCATCGTTATCTCCCACAGTTGAGCCGGCCCCTGCTCTGCCTGGTTGCGAAGGGGGATTCTACTCGATTCCGTGGCGAGCCGTAGATGCCTCGCTCAGAGCGGAACGGTGACGAGCAGCGTCTCGCTCTTGCCTCCCTTCTTCGCGCGCGTTCCCATGTACACGAGACGCCGATCGTCTCCTCCGCGAACGATGATCAGGGCCTTGCCGAACGGATCGATGTCCCTGGGCAGTGCGACGAGGCGCGCCGGCTTCCGCGCGAGGGGGACCGATGCTCCGTCCGGCTCGAGGCCCGGAATCACGGCGAGCGTCGAGCCGTCGTGGAGGTACGCGAGGTCCTGGCGTCCGTCGCCGTCGAGATCGGCGTCCCAGGCGTAGAGCGCCATGGTGCCGAAATCGTCGGCGTCGCCCTTCCACGTGATCGGGCGCGACGCGAAGCTCCCGTCCTTCTGGCGCACGAGCACTGTGACGAACGGATCGGCGTCGAAGCGACCGGAGGTTCCCAAAACGACGGCATCGTCGAGGCCGTCGCCCGTGACATCGCGCATCGAGAGCGAGCCCGGCGAGTAGTTGGCGTGCTTTGTCGGGACCGTGCGCTCGAAGCCCGTCCCCCGCCCGCTGCGCCGGCATTCGAGCGGAGCAACGACGAGGCTCATCTCGCCCAGCAGCGCCATGCGGTCTCCGGGCTGCGCCAGCGCGATGAGGCGTGGCGGCGTGCCCTCGGCGATTGCAGCCGAGCGAACTTCGAGGGGTTCCGGGAGGTCGATCCAGGCGGGGCAGACGTCGACCGCGCGGCCCGCGTCGCCAGTCTGGACGCGGTGGACTCGCCAGCGATCGCCTGGCTGCGCCTGCGGCGACGTGAAGCGATTGCCCGACTCGGAATCGACGGCGAGCAGCGGGGGGGTGCGAACCGCGACGCGGCGCTCGACGAGCGTCGCGGTGGGAGGGATGTTCACGCTGGCGATTTCGACGAAGGTGGCGCCGGCGCGGCGCCACCCTGTGAATCCCTCGAAATGCCCCTGCACGAAGTCGGCGCTGCCGTCGCCATCGAGATCGGGACGATCCTCCTCGCGCAGGATGGGTCCGATGCGCGGATCCTCGAGCCGCGCCACGACCTCGATCGCCGCGCCGCGATCCGCTTGACGCCAGATCTCGAGCGCCCCCTCGAGGCCGACCCAGATCTCGAGGGATCCGCCGCTCCCAGCCGCCGCAAGCAGGGAGATCGCGCCGGGCGCCGTCTCGCGGAGGAACGCCAGGACGGGCGCGCCCTCGCCCGCGCAGAGCGTGTAGACGCGCGCGTTGCGCCGCGCCCGGGGATCGACGTCGAGCGCCAGGACGCAGCCGTCGTAGGGCGTGCCCTCGGGAATCCCGGCGAGCCACACCGACTCGAAGCCGCGATCGAAGGCGAGCGGCGCGCGCTCTGCTCCGTCCGCGGCGGCCACCACGACGATCGACACCACGAGAAGCGCGCTCAAAAGCGAGCACTGCTCCCTGCGCCGGCCGTTCATCGCCGTGCCCTCCGCGGAAAGAGCACCTCGACCTGCGCGGGAGAACTCGGATCGTCGCCTTCGGGCTTCAGTGCCTCGAAGGCGATGAGATCGAGCGCGCCGTCGCCGTCGATGTCTCGGAACACCGCGCCGAACCAAGAGCGCAGCGGCTTCTCCAGCGAGAGCGTGATCGACGGATCTTCCTCGAAACGCGCGCCCGCGAGTCCGCGGTGCACGAGAACTTTCGTCTTGTCGACGATGACGAAGTCGGCCCGCTCGTCACCGTCGAGATCGCCCGGGATCGACGCGAAACGCGTGAGTTCGCCGCCGCCGACATCGAAGCGGAAGTCGAAGGGCGCGACGGCGTTGGGGACGGGCTCGTAGCCCTTCGCGCCCAACCGGTAGACCCGTGGCGTGACCTCGGCCCTCGCCACGCCCGAGGCGGCTGCGCGCGCAAGGCCGACGACGCCGATGCGCGCCGTCAGCGTGACGAGCTCGGCGACGCCGTCGCCGTCGAGATCGGCAAAGGGCCCGACGGCGCTCTCCGGCAAACCGCCGACCCAGAAGAAGCCCTCCGACTGGAGCGTGCGCTCGGGCTCGGCGGCAACCTTGCCATCGGCTCCGAGCCCGTGAAACGCGATCGTGGCGGGCAGCGCACGCAGCGTGCGGAGGAACCCGCCGACGCCGTCCCCGGTGTCCTGAAACGTGGCGACCGCGGCTTCGAGAGTCCCGTCACCATCCATGTCCAGCACACCGGCGAGCCACGGCGTATCGGCTTCGTCGGAGTCCTTCTGGTACCGCTCGGCCAGGAGAGTCTCCAAATTCCAATCGACAGGGACCGCGAAAGAACTCCCTTGGCCACGCTGCCAGCGCGCCCGCTCGCGCCGGGCGTCGAACGCGAGCAAATCGAGCGTTCCGTCGCGATCGACGTCCCGCAGCTCTGGAAGCGCGAATTCGAGCGACGAGGACGAGCCCGAGCGCACGCGACGGTCGAGGGCCTCGATAGCGGGCATGAAAGTGCCGTCGAGGCGCACGGGCGTCAGTCCGCGCGCCGTCGGCACGATGGCCTCCGGGGAGCCGTCACCATCGATGTCGCGAGCGATCACGGCGTCCGCGAACACGGTATCGGCGCCGGCGAGCACGGTGGGAAGCTCGGCGAAGCGCTGCACTCGAATCGTGCTTGTGCCTGCCGCATCCGCATGGACGATCACGCGGGCGGGTCCGCCGTCGGTGAGCGCGAGGACGGGCCCGAGCGCGCCGTCGGCACCGAGGGCGAGCACCTCGCGCCCGATCGTGAGCGGATTCGCGGCCGGCTCGAGCGCTCCGTCTTTCCCCACGTCGTAGACGTGAAGCTCGCGACGATCCTGGATGGCGGGAACGACGGTGACTTCCATTGCCCCTTCGACCTGCTTGAATTCCGACTCGGATCCCCAGCGCGGATAGACGAGGAGGAGGGCGATCTCTGCCGTGCCGTCCGCGTCGACGTCGCCGACCGCGACCGCGCGGGGTGAAGCGGGCAACACGAGTGCCGAGGCGGCGAGCAGCGCTGCAAGCATGATGTCGCTCCCGTGACTTGCGGCCGGGTCCCCGTCCGGCGTCCTCTCGTGTGCGTAACGAGACGATGTCCCGCATTATGACGGCTCGTTTTCACCCCCGAGGCTCTCGCGATGGACTATCTGCTCCTTGCAGCCGGACTCGCTCTGCTCGTCGTGGGCGCCGAGGCCCTCGTGCGCGGGGCCTCGCGTCTGGCGGCGGCATTCGGCATCGCACCACTCGTGATCGGCCTCACGGTCGTCGCCTACGGCACGAGCGCCCCCGAGATGGCCGTCAGCATCATGTCCGCCTACAAAGGCGAGGCGGATCTCGCGTTCGGCAACGTCGTCGGCTCGAACATCTTCAACGTGTTGCTCATCCTCGGCGCCTCCGCGCTGGTCGTGCCGCTCGTCGTTGCGCAGCAGCTCGTGCGCCTCGACGTGCCCTTGATGATCGCGCTCTCGTTCCTCGTCGCAATCCTTGGCTGGGACGGCTCGATCGGCCGTATCGACGGCCTGCTTCTCGCGGCGGGCGCCGTCGCGTATACGGTCTTCCTCATCCGGCAGAGCCGGCGCGAGAAGAATGCCACCATCGAAGCCGAGTACGACGAGGCCTTCGGCGACCATGAAAAGCCGACGATGCTCCGACACGTCGCGAACGTCGCGTTCATCGCCGCGGGACTGGCGCTGCTCATCCTGGGCTCGCGCTTTCTCGTGAGGGGTGCGGTGTCGATCGCGGAGAGCCTGGGCGTCAGCGAGCTCGTGATCGGACTGACCATCGTCGCCGCCGGTACGTCGCTGCCCGAAGTCGCAACCTCGCTGATCGCGGCGTTTCGTGGCGAACGCGACATCGCCGTCGGCAACGTCGTCGGCTCGAACATCTTCAATATCTTGCTCGTCTTGGGCGTCGCTGGCTCCGTTTCTCCCTCGGGAATCCCGGTCGCCGCCGCGGCGCTCCGCTTCGACCTGCCTGTCATGATCGCGGTCGCCGTCGCCTGCCTTCCCGTGTTCTTCACGGGGCACGTGATTTCGCGCTGGGAAGGGGCGGTCTTTCTGGGCTATTACGCGGCCTACACCGCCTACCTGGTACTCGACGCCACCGAGCACGACGCCCTGCCCGCCTACAGCGCCGTGATGGGATGGTTCGTCATCCCGCTCACGGCGCTCACGTTGGCCGTCGTCGTCTACCGTGAGTGGCGCGCGAGGAAGCCCTCGACGGCCGCCTGACCATCGCGCACGATGTGCCGGCTCCCGGTCCGTTTCCTGGCCTGAGGGCCGCCCCGTCGACCCATTGCCGAGTCCGCCGGGCATTCATCCGGAGGTCGATCGATGACAGCACTGCTGCTCGTTGCGGGATTGGTCCTGCTGGTCGCGGGCGCCGAGGCGTTGGTGCGCGGCGCGTCTCGCCTCGCCAGCGCACTGGGCATCTCGCCGCTCGTCATCGGCCTGACCGTCGTCGCCTACGGCACGAGCGCCCCCGAGATGGCGGTCAGCACCGTCTCGGCGTTCAAGGGCCAGGCCGACCTCGCGTTCGGCAATGTCGTCGGCTCGAACATCTTCAACGTGCTTTTCATCTTGGGCGCCTCGGCGCTCGTCGTGCCGCTCGTCGTGGCGCAGCAGCTCGTCCGTCTCGACGTGCCGCTGATGATCGGCGTCTCGATGCTCGCTGCCGCGCTAGCGCTGGACGGCTCGATCGGCCGCGTCGACGGCGCGCTGCTCTTCGCGGGCGCGCTCGCCTACTCCGTCTTTCAGATCGTGCAGAGCCGGCGTGAGACGAACGCCCTGGTCATGGCCGAGTACGACGAGGCGTTCGCGGCGCCACCTCGTCCGGCGGCTCTGCAACACGTGGTCAACGGGGTGCTGGTCTTGGCGGGACTCGGGCTGCTCGTGCTCGGCTCACGCTTTCTCGTGACCGCCGCGGTCTCGATCGCCGAGGGCCTCGGCGTGAGCGAGTTCGTCATTGGCCTCACGATCGTGGCCGCGGGTACGTCGCTGCCCGAGGTTGCCACCTCGCTCATCGCGGCCTTTCGCGGCGAACGCGACATTGCCGTCGGCAACGTCGTCGGCTCGAACATCTTCAACATTCTCGCGGTGCTGGGACTCGCCGGGTTGCTTGCGCCCGCGGGGATCCCGGTCGCGGACTCGGCCTTGCGCTTCGACCTTCCGGTGATGCTCGCAGTGGCGTTCGCGTGCCTGCCGATCTTCTTCTCGGGGCACGTGATCTCGCGCTGGGAAGGCGCGGTCTTCCTGGGCTATTACGCGGCCTACACCGCCTACCTGGTGCTCGACGCCTCGGGACACGACGCCCTGCCCACGTTCGGCGCGGTGATGGGCTGGTTCGTGATTCCGATCACGGTGCTGACGCTCGGCGTCGTGGGCGTACGCGCGTGGCGCACCCAGCGACGCGCGGCGCGCGGCTGAACGACGCTAGCGCGCGGGCGCCATCGCCGCGTAGCCGAGCGAGGGACCGCCGCGGCCGCCGAGCCTCGCCTCGCGGAAACTCTGCATGCGCGTGCGCACTTCGTTGGCGTACGAATCGCCGAGGCGTTCGAGTGCGCGGGAGAGCACCCAGGCCACCGTGCCTCGCGCGTCCGTCGACGAATCGACGAGATCGTCGACCGAGGCTCGGTCGAGGATACGGGCGGCCTCGGTGTCGCGGCCGAGGGCCGCGAGCACGAGCCCCGACTGCACGGCCCCGGCGACGCGGTCGCCGGCGCTGCCCGCGACGCGCAGCAGCGAGGCACGAGCAAAGCTGGGCAGGAGCATGCCGACCAGCGAGTCCGGATTCGGCGCGACGAGCGTCCGCGCGGCGACCAGGGCCACCTTGCGCGTTTCGCCCGCACGCGAGATGTCGAGCGAGAGGCTCTCGTCGGGCTTCAGCGTGTCGAGTTGCAGCGCGAGCGCGCGGGCGCTCGCGGGCGAACCGGACACCGCGAGGATCTCGTCGCCAGGCATCAAGCCCGCCGCCGCCGCCGGAGACGATGGTGCGACATGCGCGACGACCGGAGCGGCGCCCGCGCGCGGCGCGACGTCGAGCCCCGTGTAGCCCGTCCAGAGCGGGACGAAGTTCCCGAGGGCGGCGGTCAGGGCATCCCGTGCGGGGCGCCCGCGCACCTGCGTGACCTCGGCGACTCCCGCGCCCGGCGACACGAGCGCGACGACCTCGCTCGCGCGCACGCGATCCGTGCCCGGAAGCACGAGAGCGATCAGATCGGCGCTGGGTGCGGCGGCTGCGATGCTCTTCGCGGCACTCTCGTCGAGCAGCAGGCGCGTGAGCTTGGGCTCGAAGCGAATCTCGCCACCGCCGCGCACGCGATCGAGAGCGCCGGCGATCGAAGCGGCCGCATCGGCGTCCAGCGCGGCGACATTCCAGCCGGAGAGCGCGTCGTTCGTGCGCAGCGCGCCGGCATCGACGAGCGCGACGACGGGACGCGGGCGCGGCTCCACGCGGACCTGCTGGTCCTCGGCGACGTCGATACGCTCGAACCACACGGCGCGGCCGGCGACGGAGAGCGTGAGTTCGTGCGGCCCGGGGCAGACCGACTGGCGACCCGGCGTCACGGGTGTGCCGTCGAGGACGAGCGAGCCTTCCTCGCCGCCGTAGACGATCTCGAGGAAGGCACGCGACTCCTCGAGTTCGACCGTTCCCAGGTCGAGCGGATGGGGATCGAGTGCGTCGAGCATGACTTCTTTGCGCTGTTCCACTCTGCGCCGGCACGGCGCCTCGAAGACGAGCACGCGCGAGCCCGGATCGACCTCGCGGATTTCGAGCGGCGCCGAGACGCCGCTCGCGCCCGCCTCGCCGGCTTCGGTGACGCCCACCTCGCGGCCATCGAGCGTGACGCGGACCCCCGCGGGCTCGGTGCGCACGATCAGGTCGCGGGCGACCTGCGCGAGTTCGGTCTGCACGTCGAGCGTCTCGCCTGCGCGGACCTCGAGCGTCGGTATCTCGGCGGACCGGAAGCCACGCCGCTCGAGGCGGACCGCGTGTGCTCCGGCGGCGAGGGCAACCCGGCCCTCGGCATCGATCGCGCGCGGCCGCCCATCGACGATCACGCTCTCGCAGGGCAAGGGCGCGCACACGAGGCGGAGGTAGCCGACGATCGCGCCGCGTCGAGCGTCGAGCAGGTCGGCAAAGACTCTGCCGACGACGGATGCGTCCACCGTGTATCCAGGCTCGAACGCAACGAGCCGGTCGAGGGTCTTCGTGGCGCCCTGCTGGTCGCCCTCGGCGAGTTGCGCTTGTGCTTCGATCTCGAGCGCCTGCGCGAGGCCCTCGCGGGGAGACCCCTCGAGCGCGGACTCGGGGCCGAGCGCGGCGATTTCTTGTGCGGCGGCACGTGCGCGATCGCGCGCGCGGTCGAACTCCGCCGAGAGCAGAGCGGTTTCTGCTTCTTCGAGCGCCGCGACCCAGGGCGGCGCGGGTTCCGCCGGCGGCGCATCCGCGGCGGCAGGGTCGAGTGGCGCGCCCTCGGCGACGGGAGCGGGAGCGGGCGTGGCGTCCTGCTGCGCGAGCGTGCCGGCCGGGGCCAGCGAAGCGATCGCGAGCACGGCGAGCAAGATTCGCGAAGTCGTGATCATCGCAGCCATGTGATGCGCTTCCTCCTCGAATCGTGGACGGCCACGCGCCCCGCTCCGTCGACGGCGAGCGCGTCGGGCCGCTCGATGCCGAGTTCGCCGCGTGGCAGCGCGACGCGCGCGATCGCCGGGCCTTCCGCTCCGACGACGGCGATGCGGGCTTCGCGTCCGTCGAGGACGTAGAGGTGATCGAGGCGATCGAGCGCGATGTCCACAGGATCCGTGGCGAGGGTCGCGAGATCGACGCGGCGCGCAAGGGTGGCGCCGGCGTCCACGAAGAGCGCCCGCTTGTTGCGAGCGTCGAGAACGACGAAGCCGCCGGCACCCCAGGCGCGCAGCCTGGTCGGTTCTCCGCGGTCGGGCAGCAGGAACGTCGCTTTGACGGTTCCGCCGGGCGTGATGCGCAGCACGCGCCGCCCGCGCTCGTCGGCGACCCAGAGTTCGCGTCCGGCCGGGGCGAGATCGCGCGCACGGACATCTTCGCCGAGCGTGAAGGAGCCCGCGCCATCGGGGGCCACGACGCGCCCCGCCGCCAGCGCCCAGACCCGGCGCCACGCGTCGATCGCGACGGCCGTGACGCCGGCAAGCGTGCGCTTCCCCGCGCTCTTGCCGTCCGCG
>CAZPJJ010000141.1:0-9377 GCA_964586535.1 uncultured Acidobacteriota bacterium
CGCGAGCGCGAGGACGGCGTCGTCGAGCGAGCCGGCGTAGGCCGCGTCGCGATGGCCGTGATGGGTGATCGCGGCGGCGAGCGCGCGCGCGTCCGCGCCCGGGATGGGCTGTTCGCCCGCGGCGTAGACGTCCGCCACGCGCACGGCGTCGGCGTCGTAGAAGCTGCGCGCGAAGTCATCGAAGAGATCGGCGAGCCGCGTGAAGCGGTGCGGCTGGAAGATCACGACGATGCGGCGCTCGGCGACCGCTTCGCGCAGCGCGCCGAGCGTGGCGGCGATCTCGCGCGGGTGGTGCCCGTAGTCGTCGATCACCAGCACGCCTCGCGCCTCGCCGCGTGGCTGCATGCGCCGCTCGGCGCCGGCGAAGCCGTCCAGCGCGGCCGCCGCGGCGCGCGGTGCCAGGCCGAGTTCGTCGGCGACGGCGAGCGCGGCGAGCGCGTTCTGCACCTGGTGGCGGCCGGGGGTACCCAGGCGCACCTCGGCGACTTGGTCGCCGCCGCGCCGCACGACGAAGCGCGTCGAGAATCCCTCGGTGCGGATCTCCGCCGCGCGCAGGTCGGCCTGCGTGGTGAGCCCGTAGGTGATCACGCGCCGCTCGAGCGCGGGGAGGATCGCCTGCACGCCGGGATCGTCGAGGCAGGCCACGATCGCGCCGTAGAAAGGCACCCGCGCGAGGAAGGCCACGAAGGCCTCGTGCAGAGCGTCCATCGTCCCGTAGTGGACGAGATGCTCGCGGTCGATGCCTGTGACCACGGCGTGCGTCGGGAAGAGCCGCAGGAAGGAGCCGTCGCTCTCGTCCGCTTCGGCGACGAGCAGATCGGACGAGCCCAACTTGGCGCTGCTCTCGAAGATCGCCAGCTTGCCGCCGATGACGACCGTCGGATCCAGCCCGCCGCGGGTCAGCACGGTGGCGATCATCGAGGTCGTCGAGGTCTTGCCGTGCGAGCCCGCGACGGCGACGCCGTGCTTCATGCGCATCAGCTCGCCGAGCATCTCGGCGCGCGGAATCACGGGGATCCGCGCGGCCAGGGCCGCGACGCGCTCAGGATTGTCAGCAGGCACCGCCGACGAGACGACGACGACGTCCGCGCCGGAGACGGCGGTGGCGTCGTGTCCCTGCGTGACGCGGGCGCCCAGGCGCGCGAGCCGCTCGGTCGTCGCCGTGACGGCGAGATCGGAGCCGCTCACCGCGTACCCCAGATTGATGAGCACCTCGGCGATGCCGCACATGCCCGAGCCGCCGATGCCGACGAAGTGCACGCGCTTGACGCGTCCCAGCTTCATGCGGCACCTCCCGCGATCTCGAGCGCAATATCGGCGACGCGCGCCGTCGCGTCGGGGCGCGCGATCGCGCGCGCGGCGCGGGCCATGCGGGCGATGCGCTCGGGATCGCCCGCGAGCGCACGCACCTCGCCGGCGAGGCGTTCGGGAGTGAGGTCGTCGGGATCGATGACGAGCGCGGCCCCCGCGCTCTCGAGCGCGCGCGCGTTCCACCGCTGGTGGTCGCTCGCCGCGTGCGGGAAGGGGACGAGGATCGCGGCGCGGCCCGCCGCGGTGAGCTCGGCGACGGTCGTCGCGCCCGCGCGGCAGACGACGAAGTCGGCATCGGCGAGGCGCGCCGGCATGTCGTCGAGGAAGGCGACGACTTCGGCGTTCCACGGCATGCTCGAGAATCCGGCCCGCACGCGCTCGAGGTCTGCGGGCCCCGTCTGCAGGACGAGCCGCAGGGGCAGGCCGGCGAGCAGCGGCGCCGCGGCGAGCCACGCTTCGTTGAGCGCCTTCGCGCCGCGGCTGCCGCCGAAGGCGAGCACGGAAGGCGGCGTCGCGGGCGCGCGCTCGGGAACCCGCGCGATCTCCTCGCGCACGGGATTGCCGGTCACGACGACGCGCCCGCCTAGCCTCTCGCCGGCCTCGGGAAAAGAGACCGCGACCGCGCTCGCGGCGCGCGCGAGCATGCGATTCGTGAATCCGGGGAACGCGTTCTGCTCGAGCAGCAGCGTCGGCACGCCGAGCACGATCGCCGCGAGCGCCGCGGGTCCGGCGGCGAAGCCGCCGACGCCGACGAGCAGCAGCGGGCGGTTCGCGAGGAAGCGCGCCATGCAACGCAGCGTGCCGGCGGCCGCGAGCCAGACGGCCTTGATTTTGCGGATCGCGCTCATGTTCGCGGCGCCGGCGAGCGGCAGCGCGGTCACCGCGATGCCCGCCTTCGGCACGAGCTGCTCCTCGAGTCCTCCACGCGCACCGATCCACTCGATCGGCTGCTGCGGCCGGCGGCGGCGCAACTCGGCGGCGACGGCGAGCCCCGGAAAGACGTGTCCGCCCGTCCCTCCGCCGGCGAAGACGATCGGGCGCTCACGCATGGCGCACCTCGAGACGAGGCGAGGCGTCGCGGCCGTGGAGCGAGACGTTGAGCAGCAGGCCGACCAGTGCGAACGAAGCGATGAGCGACGATCCGCCGGTCGAGAGGAAGGGCAGGGGAAGCCCTTTGGTGGGTAGGAGCCCCGTGACGACCGCCATGTGGCAGAACGCCTGGCCGACGAGCATCCACGTCGCGCCCAACGCCACGTAGCGTCCCTGCTCGTCGCGAGCTTCCTCGGCGATTCGGTGCCCGCGCCACGCGAGCAGCAGGAAGGCGCCGACGATCATTGCAGTCGTGACGAGCCCCAGTTCCTCGCCGATGACGGCGAAGACAAAGTCGTTGTCGGGGGCGGGGAGGAAGTACGCCTTCTGCGTCGACGACCCGAGCCCCTTGCCGAAGATCCCGCCGGAGCCGAGCGCGATGTAGGACTGCTTCAGTTGGTGCAGCGTCTTCGGAGCCTTGGTGACGACCGCCGGATCGGCGGAGAGCCCGAACACATAGTCGCGGACGCGCTGGACGCGGTAGTCCTCGATCGCCGTGAAGACCGCGAAGAGCATCGCGCCCGCCGCGAGCAGCGCCCCGGTGTGGCGCCAGCACGCGCCCGCGGCCGTGACCAGCGCCAGCGTCGTCGCGAACATGAGCGCGGGCGTGCCGAGATCGCGTCCCGCGAGCACGAGTGCGGCGATGAGCCCGCCCAGCGCGAGCGGCCGCGCGAGTCCACCCGTGGTGCGGAGCTCGTCGCCTGCCTTCGCGAGAGTCGCCGCGAGCACGAGCACGAGCACGGGTTTTGCGAACTCCGAGGGCTGCACGCTGACGCCGCCGATGCGCACGAAGCGGTGCGTGTTGGCGATCTCGGGCGCGAAGAGCATCGCGACGAGCACGGCCGACATCATGAGGAGCAGCACCCACGCCGCCGTGCGCGTCGTCAGCCGGCGGTAGTCGACCGCCATCGTCACGAGCATCACCAAGAGCCCCGCGCCGAGATAGACGAGCGAGCGCATGACGCCCGTCGCGACGCGATCGTCGATGTCGAGGAACACGCGCGCGGTTCCCGAGAAGACGACGCCCGAGACCGCCAGCACGAGCGCCAGCGCGGCGACGCCGAGGTCGGGAGTCCGCTGCGGGGCCGCTCTCACGAGCGTTCCCGCGCGCCGCGATCACGCACGCGCTCGGCGAAGACATCGCCGCGGTGGCCATAGTTCTTGAATTCGTCGAAGGAAGCGCAAGCCGGCGAGAGCAGGATCACGTCGCCGGGCTTCGCGATCTCGAAGGCGCGCTCGACCGCGGCGCTCATGCCGGCGACGCGCTCGATGGACGCGAGACCCTCCGCCGCCAGTGCGTCCGCGATGACGGGGCCCGCCTCACCGAAGCAGATCGCGATGCCCTCTTGCGCCGCGAGCGACGCCGCGAGCGGGCGGAAGTCGCCCGCCTTGTCGCGGCCGCCCAAGAGCACGACAAGTCTCGCGCCCGCGCTCTTCGGGCGCAGCGCTTCGATCGCCTCGAGCGCCGAGGAGACGTTCGTCGCCTTCGAGTCGTCGACGCAGAGAATGCCGTCCACCGTCGCCACGGGCTGCATGCGATGCGGCAGCGCGCGGAATGCGAGCGTCGCTTCGCGGATCTTGGCGGTGGGGACGCCGCAGGCGCGCGCCGCGGTGGCAGCGGCGAGGATGTTGATCTGGTTGTGGCGCCCAGGAAGCGGGAGTTCGTCCGTCGCCGCGAGACGCTCGGCGGGCATGCCGGGAAGGCGCAGCCAGAGCGCGCCGTTCTCGACGTAGCCGCCCGCGGGAACGGCATGACGGTAGCTGACGGTCAACACAGGCGCGCTCGCGCGTTCGGCGAACGCGGCGACGATCGGATCGTCGATCGCGAGCACGAGCGGGGCGCCAGGAGAGCGCAGCTCGGCGATCGACTCCTTGGCGAGCCGGTAGGCGTCGAAGGAGCCGTGCCGGTCGAGATGGTCGGGCTGCACGTTGAGCAGCACCGCGGCCGAGACGCGGATGCGCCGGGTGATCTCGAGCTGGAAACTCGAGATCTCGAGCGCGTACCAGCGCGGCTCGCGGTCGCCCTGCGCCGCATCGACGAGGGGCAGGCCGTAATTGCCGCAGGGCACGCCCTCGCGTCCGCCCGCTTCGAGCATCTTCGCGACGAGGCCCGTCGTCGTGCTCTTCCCGTTGCTGCCGGTGATCGCGATCACGCGCGGCGAGACCGCGTGCGCGACGAGGTCGATCTCACAAATGACGGGAACGCCGCGCGCGCGCGCCGCGGCGAGCGGGGGCAGGTCGAGCGGCACGCCGGGCGAGGCGACGATGAGGTCGGCTTGCTGGAAGTCGCTCTCGTCGTGCGTGCCGAGCACGAGGCGCACGCCCGCCGCCGCGAGCGCGCGCACTTCGCGGTCGAGCATGTCTTCCGTCGCGCGATCGGTCGCCGTGACCTGGGCGCCGCGAGCGAGGAGATAGCGCGCGGCGGCACGGCCGGAGCGGCCGAGCCCGACGATCAGCACGCGCGTTCCCCGCGCGACGAGTTCGCCCGCGCTCATCTCAGCTTCAGCGTCGCGAGCGAGGCGAGCGCGAGAAGGATCGCGAGGATCCAGAAGCGGATCACGACCTTCGTCTCGCTCCAGCCCAGCTCTTCGAAGTGGTGGTGCAGGGGCGCCATGCGGAACACGCGCTTGCCGCGCCACCGGTAGGAGGCAACCTGCACGATGACCGACACCGCCTCGGCGACGAAGAGTCCGCCGACGAGGACGAGCAAGATCTCCTGCTTGACGACGATCGCCATCGCGCCGATCGCGCCGCCGAGCGCCATCGAACCGACGTCGCCCATGAAGACCTCGGCGGGATGGCAGTTGAACCAGAGGAAACCGAGGCTCGCGCCCACCGCCGCCGCGCCGAAGACCGCGAGCTCGCCCGCGCCCGAGACGAAGGGAACGCCGAGGTAGCGCGCGATAACCGCGTGGCCCGCACAGTACGCGAGCACGGTGTAGGTCGCGAGCGCGACGCCCGTCGAGCCGATCGCCAGGCCGTCGAGTCCGTCGGTGAGATTGACCGCGTTGGCGGAGCCGACCAGCACGAGCACGGTGAAGGGCACGAAGAGCATGCCGAGATCGAGCGGCGCTTCTTTGAAGAAGGGCACGGTGATCGAAGTGGGGAAGCCGCCGAACCAGAGGATCAGCCCGATCGTCGTCGCGAGGATGATCTGCGCCACCAGCTTGCCGCGCGCCGAGAGCCCCTTCGAGTTGCGGAAGCGGACCTTGAGCAGATCGTCCCAGAGACCGATCAATCCGAAGCCCGCCGTCGCGGCGATGACCAGCCAGACGAAACGCTCCGTGAGGTCCACCCACAGGAGCGAGGGCAGGATGATCGCCGTGATGATCAGCAAGCCGCCCATCGTCGGCGTGCCGCTCTTCACGTGGTGCGTCTTCGGGCCGTCTTCGCGAATCTGTTGGCCGAGCTGCCGGCGCTGCAGGAAACGGATGATCGCGGGACCGAGCAGGAAGCTGATCAGGATCGCTGTGACCGCGGCCAGGGCGGAGCGGAATGTGATGTAGCCGAAGACGTTGAAGGGGAAGAAGTGCTCTCTGAGCGGGAAGAGCAAGTGGTACATCATGGCTTCCGCTCCTCCCCGAACTCCGCGATCACGGCATCCAGGACCTTCTCCAAGCGAACGCCGCGCGATCCTTTGATGACGACGAGGTCTCCCGCTTCGATGCTCGCGGGCACCGCGCTCGCCGCGGCGGCCGCGTCGTCGTGCGCGAAGACGCGCGCCACGCCGCCCGCGCGCGCGGCGTCGGCGACGGTGCGCGCGAACGTGCCGACGGCGTGCAGGCAATCGATACCGAGCTGCGCCGCCTGCGTTCCCAGCTCGCGGTGGAAGTTCGGCGCGAGGTCGCCGAGTTCCAGCATGTCGCCGAGAACCGCGACCTTTCGCCTGGCCCGGGTCGCCGCGAGTCCACGCAGGACCGCGCGCATCGCGCTGGGATTCGCGTTGTAGGTCTCGTCGACGACCACGACGCCGCGCTCGCAACGCACGACGCGCCCACGGCCCGCGAGCGGCACGATGGCCCGCAAGGCTGGCGCGGCTTCGGCGAGCGGAATGTCGAGCGCGCGCGCGGCACCGAGCGCGGCGAGCGCGTTCTCGACCGCGTGCATGCCCCAGAGTGCGAGCGTGACCGGCGTGCCGTCAGCCTTGAAACTCGTGCCACGGACGAGATCGGTCGCGACTTCCGTCGCGGCGAGGTCGATCCCCGCGCCGTTGATGCCGAAGCGCACGAGACGCCGCCCCGAGCGCTCCGCGAGCGCCATGAGCTCGGGCGAGCCGGCGTGCACGACGCCCACGCCGTCGTCGGGCAGTTCGTAGAGCAGGGAGCTCTTCTCGCGCGCGATGCCCTCGATGCTGCCGAACGCGCCGATGTGCGCCGTTCCGACGTTCGTCACGACGCCGATGTTGGGTTCGGCGATGCGCGTGAGCGCCGCGATTTCGCCGGGAGCGTTCATGCCTATCTCGAGCACGGCGACTTCCGCGTCGTCGGGAAGCCCGAGGATCGAGAGCGGCAGGCCCCATTGATTGTTGAGATTCCCGGGCGACGAGCCGGTGCGGTAGCGCACGGCGCAGGCGGCGGCCGTCAGCGCGCGCGTCGTCGTCTTGCCGGACGAGCCGGTGATCGCCACGACGCGCAGGCCGCGGCGGCGGCGCTCGTCCTGCGCGAGCGCGCCGATCGCGCGAGTCGTGTCATCGACGAGAACCAGCGTGACGTGATCGGGAAGCGCGAGCGGCTTCGAGGCGACGACGACCGTCGCCCCCGCGGCGGCTGCCGCCGCCGCGAAGTCGTGGCCGTCGTGGGTCTCGCCGCGGATCGCGAAGAAGCAGGCCGCCGCCGGGATCGCGCGCGAGTCGATCGACACCGCGTGCGCCATGGCGAAGGCGTCGCCCGCGGCGAGCCGGCCGCCGGTCGCCTGCGCGATCGCTTCGGCGTTGCGCGGAATCATGCGGCACCAGCACGAGCGCGAAGCGCCTCGCGCAGCATGGCGCGGTCATCGAAGGGCAGTTTCGCGCCCGCGATCTCCTGCGTCGTCTCGTGGCCCTTCCCGGCGACGAGCACGGCGTCGCCCGCGCGCGCGAGGCTCACGGCAAGGACGATCGCCTCGCGGCGGCCGGCCACGCGCAGTGCGCGCGCGTTCGTCGCGCGTACGCCCGCGAGGACCGTCTCCGCGATCGCCTCGGGATCTTCGCCGCGGGGGTTGTCGTCGGTGACGATCGCGACGTCGGCGTTCGCACCGGCCGCGCGGCCCATGGGCTCGCGTTTGCCGCGATCGCGATCGCCGCCGCAGCCGAAGACGACGATGACTCGACCCGCGACGAGCCCGCGAAGGAAGGCACAGACGCGCTCGAGCGCGAGCGGCGTGTGGGCATAGTCGACGAGCGCGAGGAAGTCCTGCCCTTCGTCGATCGTCTCGAAGCGTCCGTCGACGACGCGCGTAGCCGCCGCGCCGCGCACCGCGCGCTCGGGATCGGCGCCGAGCGCCACGGCCGTCGCCACAGCGGCGGCGATGTTGCGCGCATCCCAGGGGCCTGGTCGCGATGTGAGGACCTCGCCCGCGAAGCCTGGACCCTCGAGGCGGAAGCTTGCGCCGCGCGGCGTGGAGAGATGGTTCGAGAGGCGCCACGTCGCGCGCGGCGTCTCGCCGAAAGTCGTCACGCGCGCCGGCGCTGCGGCACGCGCGAACTCGTCGAAAGCGGGCAACTCGGCAGGGAGAATCGCCTCGGCGCCATCATCGAGCATCTCGAAGAGCCGGCGCTTCGCCCGGTGATAGGCCTCGATCGTACCGTGCACGTCGAGGTGGTCGCGGCCGAGCATCGTGAGGACGGCGGCGCGAAAGCGCATGCCGAAGACGCGGTCGGCGTCGAGCGCGACGCTCGAGACCTCGATCGCCGCGGCCCGAGCGCCCTGGCGTTCGGAATCTGCGAGGAACTCCTGGAGCGCTGGCGCCTCGGGGGTCGTCAGCGATTGCTCGCGCTGCGCGCCGCCGTAGCTTTGGCCGAGCGTGCCGCCGATCGCCGCCGGAATGCCCGCCGCGTCGAGGGCGGCGGCGGTCATGCGCGCGGTGGTCGTCTTGCCGTCGGTGCCGGTGACGCCGATCACGGCGAGCCGCTCGTCGGGCGCGCCGTGGAACTTGCGAGCGAGCAGAGCCAGCGCGCGGCGTGCATCGTCGGCCATCGCGTGCGGCACGGTCTCGGGGACCGGCGCGTCCGCGGGAGCGAGCACCGCGACGGCGCCGCGGGCGATCGCCTGATCGACGAAGCGCAATCCGTCGGTGGTGCGCCCCGGCAGCGCGGCGAAGAGCATTCCCGGCTCGACCGTGCGCGAGTCGAGCGTGAGGCCGCGCACGACGGCGTCGCCGGCTCCGCGCAGCCTCAGGCCGGGAACTCCCGTGACGAGTGCGCCGAGCGTCATCAGCCGTCGCTCCGTGGCGCGCGGCCCTCGCGGGCCACTTGCTGAGCGTCGCCGCCGTCGTTGGTTTCGGCCTCGTCGGGCTCGATGGGCTCCGTGGGGATCACGCGCGAGAGGCGCAGCGCCTCCGCCATCACCGTCTTGAAAGCCGGTGCCGCGACCGCTCCGCCGCCCCAGCCGTTGCGCTGCGGCGCTTCGATGCTGATCACGGCGACGGCGACGGGATCGTGGGCGGGCGCGAATCCGGCGAACGTCGCGCGCATGCGGCGCGTGTCGTAGCCTCCGTTCTTGCCGGCCATCCACGCCGTGCCGGTCTTGCCGGCTACGCGGTAGCCCGGCACGCGTGCCGCGGCGCCCGTTGCCTTCTCGGCTTCGACGACATCGACGAGCCAGCCCGCGACGAGGCGCGCCGTCTCGCGCGAGATCACGCGTACCGGCTCCTCCAGCGGAACGCGGTGCCACGATCCCTGCGGCGCGCCGAACGCGCGCACGACGCGCGGCACGGGGAGCAGTCCGTCTCGGCCGATCGCGGCGTACGCGAGAGCGACCTGAAGCTGCGTCGCGGAGAGG
>CAZPJJ010000142.1:0-9367 GCA_964586535.1 uncultured Acidobacteriota bacterium
TGGCGCAACTGGATCAAGCGCAGGGACGAGCAGAACGTGAACTCGACGACTCCCGTCCAAGCCGCCGGCATCGATCCCGAGCGTTGGACCTGGAAGCGGCTCCTCGCCCAACGGCTCTTTCCGGGACGGCTACGAGTGCCCGAAGCGTGGATGGACATCTACCGGCGCATCATCTCTTGGCCGGGCCTCAAGCGCTGGAGGAGACACGAGCTCAAGTACGCGTTCTGAAACGAGCGCTGGAGGAAAGAAGTTGGCACGCAACACGGCTACGGCGTAGTTCGGCGGGTGGTATCAACGGCTGGGCGAGGGAGGCCCCTGATACTCGATCGACGGCGGGAAGCAAGAGGCTCCCCACGACACAACGATGCCCCGGAAAGCCAACAATCTTCCGGTCACCGTGGATCAGCTCGCGACGGGCGTGATCCCGGTCACCGTGAAGCCGAGCGCCTCGACCCGCGCCTTGAGACCATTCGAATCGAGCGACGCCCCTTGCACGACCGCACTCTTCTCCTCGAGGCTGACGCTGACTCCGTCGACTCCGGCCGACTCGCGCAGCGCGCGCTCGATGCTGTTGACGCAGTGGCCGCAGTTCATGCCTTCGATCGAGATCTTGAGGGACGCGATGTTCATGGCGGGCTCCGAGGCGGTTCCGGACGTGGCGGCGGGGCGCTTCGAGACGAGCGCGTAGCCGAGGATGGCGAGCAAGAGCACCGACGATACGTGATGGAACCACGAGAGGCCCTCGTGGTGATGCACGTGCGCGGCGATCGTCGCGGCACCGCCGAACGCGGCGAACGTCGCATCGAGAGCGGCGCCGGCGGCCAGCGCCCCGACGACGACGATCACGAGGTAGGTCATCGCGGTGCGGCGGCCCATGATCTTCCACACGGTCGCGATGGCGGCGGCGTTGGTGGCGGGGCCGGTCATGAGAAAGACCAGCGCGGCGCCGGGCGACACGCCTTTCGCGATGAGCGCGGCGGCGATCGGCACGGAGCCTGTCGCGCACACGTAGAGCGGCACGCCGACGAGCAGCATGCCGAGCATGCCGGCGATGCCCGTGCCGAACGACCCCGCAAAGTCGTCGGGGACGAACACGGCGATGGCGGCAGCGATGACGAGGCCGAGCAGTAGGCTGCGGCCGATGTCCCGCGGCAGCGAGACGAATCCGTAGGTGAGCGCGCCCTTCCAGCCGCGCGGCTGCTCGTCGGGGATTCCGCAGCCGTCGTCGCAGCCGGTGGCATCCGCGGCTGCCGGCGTGCTCGCGGCGCGCGCGGCGTCGCGTGCGTCGAGCCCCGAGACGACGAGGCCGCCGAGGACGCCCGTCACGAGTGCGGCCAACGGGCGGAAGATCGCGTAGATCGGGCCCAGCATGCTGTAGGTGACGAGGATGCTGTCGACGCCCGTCTGCGGCGTCGAGATGAGGAACGAAGTCGTGGCGCCGCGGCTGGCGCCGTGGGCGCGCAGCGAGGCGGCGACCGGGATGACGCCGCACGAGCAGAGGGGCAGCGGAATGCCGAAGAGCGTCGCCTTGGTGACGGGCGCGAGACCGCGACCCGCGAGGTGCCGCTCGACGAGCGCAGGCGAGACGAACGCGGAGAGCACGCCCGCGACGGCGAAGCCGAGCAGCAGGTAGGGTGCCATCTCGGCCGTGGCGGCCCAAAAGCCAGTGGCGAGTTCGAGAAGCGTCGCTGTCATCGGTGTGATGTTCACCCCCGGGGCGCGCGTTGCGCAAACTTCACGGTGTGGTGTCGGGTGCCTTGCGGCCCGCGAGCGGGCGCGCAGTGGAGGCGAGGCGTACGGCCTCGGCGGTGTCGGTGGTCGGCAGCGCGCAGACGCCGCTTTCGCAGACGTAAGCGGTGGCGCGTCCTTCCTTCATCGGGCGGCCTTTGAGTAGCGGGACCGCGTCGGCGTTCGCGCCGGGTGATCCCGCGGCGAGGACCATGTTCGGCTGATGGATGGCGCGCAGCGCGCGGAGCATGGTGCGCGTGTCCTCTGCGTCGAGGGCGCCGACGACGGCAACTTCCTTCGAGTCGTCGAGCGCGTGGTCGGCGGCGGCGAGCAACTTGGCGAAGGCGCCGGGGTGCTTGCGCGCCAGGCTCGGCGCGCCTGCGAGCACCTGGCCGGCGTGCTCGGCGAGGTTCTTGTCGAGCAGGAGATCCGCGAGCTGTAGCGCGTTGCGCGCGACGACGGAGCGGCCGGCGGGGACGACGTTGTCGAAGGGCTCGACGCGCCGCGCGAGGAGCGTCTGGTCGTTGCCGTCGGTCGAGAAATAGTCGCCGCGCGCCGCGTCCCAGAAAAGCGCGTCCTGCTTGGCGACGAGCTCGCGCGCGGTCGTGAGCCACGCGGGGTCGAAGGTCGCCTGGTAGAGATCGACGAGCCCGTGCACGAAGAAGGCGTAGTCGTCGAGGAAGCCAGGGATCGCGGCCTCGCCGTCGCGCCAGCGGTGGCGAAGCGAGCCGTCGTCGCCGCGCATCGTGGTCAGCACGAAGCGTGCGGCGCGGGTCGCGCCCGCCACGTAGCGCGGCTCGTCGAGGACGGCGCCGGCGCGGGCCATGGCGGCGATCATCAGGCCGTTCCAGTCGGCGAGGACCTTGTCGTCGAGATGCGGGCGGATGCGCTTCGCGCGCGCCTCGAAGAGCGTACGAAGCGCCGCAGCGAGTTCGGGCGAGCGGGTGGTGCGCGCGTGGTCCGGCTGCAGGTGGAGGATCGAGGTGCCGTGCTCGAAGTTGCCGGCCTTGGTGACGCCGTAGGCGGCGGCGACGAGCGCGGCGCGCTCCTTGCCGAGGATGGTTTCCAACTCGGCGGGAGTCCAGACGTAGAAACGACCTTCCTCGCCTTCGGAGTCGGCGTCCTCGGCGGAGTAGAAACCGCCCTGAGGATGCGTGAGATCGCGCAGGACGTAGTCGAGCGTCTCGCGTACGACGAGCTGATATTCGCGCTCGCCGGTGATCTGGTAGGCATCGAGATAGGCGTTCACGAGGGAAGCTTGGTCGTAGAGCATCTTCTCGAAGTGCGGGACCAGCCACTGCTCGTCGGTGCTGTAGCGATGGAAGCCGCCGCCGAGATGATCGTAGGTGCCCGACGCGGCCATGCGGTCGAGCGTCGTGGTCACGATCGTCATCGCGGGGCCGCCGTTCATGCGGCGCGAGACGTTCATGAGAAGGCGCAGATCGTAGGCCGGCGGGAACTTCGGCGCGCCGCGCCGGCCGCCGTGGACGGGGTCGAAGACGGTGCCCCACTCGCCGAGGAAAGCGAGCAGCGTGCCGTCGTCGAAACCGCCCGCGCGCTCGGCGCTCGCGGCGCGGCCGAGGACGTCGGCGACTTGCTTCGCCTGCTCCTCGAGCGAGGTGCGATCGCCGTGCCACGCGCGGACGATCGCGGCGAGCAGCTCGAGGAAGTGCTCGCGGGGGAAGTAAGTACCCGCGAAGAAGGGCTTGCCGTCGGGGGTCATCCACACGGACATCGGCCAGCCGCCGCGCTGGCCCATCGCGTGCACCGCGTCCATGTAGAGCGCGTCGACGTCGGGGCGCTCTTCGCGATCGACCTTGATGGCGACGAAGTTCTCGTTGAGCGCGCGCGCGACGGCTTCGCTCTCGAAGGACTCGTGCTCCATGACGTGGCACCAGTGGCACGTCGAGTAGCCGACGGAGAGGAAGACGGGCACGTCGCGGCGCTTCGCTTCGGCGAAGGCTTCGGGGCCCCAGGGCTGCCACCAGACGGGGTTGTTCTTGTGCTGGAGGAGGTAGGGGCTCTTTTCGCTGCCAAGACGATTGACGGACATCGGCGATGGCTCCGGGGCGGACGAGGGATGAGGGGCAACCGCGGCTGGGGCCGTGGCTTCGGTTGCGGCGCCGGTCACCGCGTCGGCTGCGGGTGCGATCGAGGATGCCATCGCGACCGGCACGAGGCCGAGCGCGAAGGCGGCCAGGGCGAGCGCGGCACGACGGATGGACATGTGGCTCCGCGGCGGACGACGAACGGACGGTCAGCTCCGCGTAAGCCGGACTCTAACACCGCGCCCCGGGATCGCCATCCGCGCAATCGGGGCCCCGCGGAGGGGGCCCCGAGATCGACGACGGAATCAGGAAAGGGCGGCGCGCGACCTGCCGGGGGTCGCCCGGAGGGTGGCGGCCCCACATCCGCAGTGGCGTGGCCGGGACGGCGTCAGCCGCGCGCGCCCTCATTCGAGACGGAGCGGGAGCCCTGCCCGATGCCGATCTTCTTGAAGATCATCTCGGCAGGGCAAAAGCCGGTGAATGCGGACTGAATCAGATTGAATCCGACAAATGCGGTAAAGAGAAAGAAGCCCGGATGGACGAAATACCCCAGCCCGAGGCTGAGCAAGACGAACGTGCCGGCCAGGATTCGAATCGCACCTTCGAGCGACATCGGTTCACCTCCATGAAACACCGCCGCCAGATGCTCTCCCCCCACCCCCCGGTTACACCTGGGGACAGTCACGTTACGGGGACAGGCGACTTAGAGGGACAGGCGACTTAGAGGGACAGGCACCCTAAGTCGCCTGTCCCTCTAAGTCGCCTGTCCCCTTAACTCGAGTGGCGTTGGAGGGAGGACCAGACGCCGTGGATGTGGGCGTCGGTGGCGCGGGGGTTGCCGAGGGTGATGCGGATCACGTACTCGCCGCGCAGCTTGGTGTGCGAGAGGAAGTAGCGGCCCTCGGCGTTGACGCGATCGAGGATGCGCTCGTTGTGGGCGTCCCAGGCGGAGGGCGGCAGCGAGGGCGGCTCGTGTCGCACGCAGAGCGTCGAGAAGGGGTGCGGCGCGACGATGCGCCAGCCTTCGTCGCGCGCGGCTTCGATCCACGACGCCAGCTCCTGCGCCTGCCGCACGAAGTCGCGGACGCGGCGCGCGATGCCCTCGACGCCGAAGTAGCGGATCTGCATCCACAGCTTCAGCGCGCGGAAGCGCCGGCCGAGCTGCACGCCGTACTCGTTGAAGTTGTGCACCTGGTCCACGGCGCGGGTCCTCAAGTACTCGGGCACGATCGAGAACGCCTCGCGATACGCCTCGCTATCGCGGAAGAGCAGCAGCGAGGCGTCGAACGCCGTGAACATCCACTTGTGCGGATTGACGACGATCGAGTCCGCGCGCTCCCAGCCGACGAAATGCTCGCGCATCTCGGGCAGCATCGCCGCCGTGCCCGCGTACGCCGCGTCCACGTGCAGCCACACGCGCTCGCGCTCGCAGACGTCCGCGATCGCGGCGCACGGATCCACCGATGTCGACGATGTCGTACCGATCGTCGCCACGACGCAGAACGGCACGCGCCCCGCCGCGCGATCTTCGGCGATCGCCGCCGCGAGCGCCTCGGGCCGCATGCGAAACGCGTCGTCCACCGCCACGCGCCGCACGTTCTCGCGGCCGATCCCCGCGACGATCGCGCCCTTTTCGATCGACGAGTGCGCTTCGGTCGACAGGTAGAGCACGAGCGGCCCCCCGTCGGCGCGCCCCGCCAGCCCGCGATCGCGCGCCTCGAGTCCCGGCACGCGATGCCGCGCCGCCACGATCGAGAGCAGCGACGAGATCGACGCCGTATCGGTGAGCATCCCGTCGAACGCGTCCGGCAGCCCGAGCATCGAGCGCAGCCACGCGACGACGACCTCCTCGACCTCCGTCGACGCGGGCGCGTTGCGCCAGAGCATCACGTTCGAGTTGAGCGCGGCGGCGATCCACTCGCCGAAGATTCCCGGCCCCACCGCCGTCGAGCAGAAGTACGCCATGAACCCTGGGTGCTGCCAGTGCGTGATATTCGGCTCGATGAGCGATTTGTAGTCCGCGAGGATCGCGTCGAGCGGCTCCGGTTGCACAGGGGGCAGCGCCGGCAGGCGCGCCTTCACGTCGCCCGGTTCGATATCGGGCAGCACCCGGTAAGACTCGAGCTGCTCGAGATAGTCCGCGACCATGTCCGCCACGCGATGCGCGGCCGCGCGGAAGTCCTCGGCCCCCATGTCGCCCAGAGCGCGCTGCGCCCGATGAAGCTCTCGCCCGTCGCTCATCGCGAACCTCCGCGCCATCCACGCCCGCGCCCACTCTCGTTGCGGCGCGTCGGCGGCGCGGCCTATTCTCGCGCCGGAGGCCACCCATGTCAGTCCGCGTGATCGACCTGCGTTCCGACACCGTCACCCGACCCACCCCCGCGATGCGCGAGGCCATGGCCCGCGCCGAAGTCGGCGACGACGTCTACGGCGAAGATCCCACCGTCAACGCCCTCGAGACCCTCGCCGCCACGATGACCGGCAAGGAGGCGGGGCTCTTCGTGCCGTCCGGCTGCATGGCCAATCTCATCGCCGAGCTCGTCCACGTGCGCCGCGGCGACGAGATCATCTGCGGCGAGGACAGCCACTGCGTCCGCTGGGAGACCGGCGCCGGCGCCGCCTTCGCCGGCGTACAGTACGCGGTCGTGCCCGGCACCGGGCTCTTCACCGCCGCGCAAGCCGAGCGCTTCATCAAACGCGCCGACTTCCACACGCCCGGCACGGGGCTGCTCTGGCTCGAGAACACGCACAACATGGGCGGCGGCATCGTCCAGTCGCTCGTCGCGATGGATGAATTGGTCGCGCTCGCTCGCGCGCACGAGATCAAGGTCCACCTCGACGGCGCCCGCATGTTCAACGCCGCGGTCGCGCTCGGCATCGACGCCCGCGAACTCGGCGCGCGCTGCGACTCGCTCTCCTTCTGCCTCTCGAAGGGCCTCGGCACGCCGCTCGGCTCGGTGCTCTGCGGCACTCACGAGTTCCGCCGTGCGGCGCATCGCTACCGCAAGATGCTCGGCGGCGGCATGCGTCAGGCCGGCATCGTTGCGGCGGCGGGCGTCCACGCGCTCACGCATCACGTCTCCCGCCTCGCCGAGGATCACGCCAACGCGCGCCGCCTCGCCGAAGGCCTCGCCGCGACGGGCGTCATCGACATCGATCTCGCCTCGGTGCAGACCAACATCGTGCGCGGCCGCGTCGTCGGCCTCGACGTGAAGGATCTCGTCGCGCGCTGCCGCGCCGAGGGCGTGCTCTTCCAGAGCCTCGCGAAGGGCGCGGTGCGTCTCGTCACGCACCTGGACGTAACGCGCGAGGATGTCGAGCGGACGATCGATACGGTCGCGCGGGCGGCTGCTCGAGCCTGACCCGGACTGGTCATGAATCCCCGGCTCGGAACAAAGTGGGATCTGCCAACCGGCCTCCCGCTGGCGCTCAGCGAAGCCCGACCGCGATGGAGAGTGCGGCGAGTCCGATCGCTGCGCCGGCTACGATGATTCCCCGCAGTCTCGCTCCGCGCGTTGCACCCTCTGTGCCACCCGCGAGCATCCAAGCGACGAATCCGCCAGCCCCGAGAAGCCCCACGATCCACGGGAGCACGAACAGCCACGCGAATCGTGCGGGGACGCCGAAGGCGAGCAGGAAAGGCGACGCTTCGATGGCCCGGATCGCGGAGTAGGTGAGCCCCGCCGTGAACACGACGCCCGTCAGAGCCGCGAGTCTCGTCGCGAGTTGCGCGACTCGTACCCGATGAGGTCTCTCGCGCCGCCGCGACCGCATCCATGCGACGGGCCACGCGAGGGTCGACAAAGCGAGAGACGCTGCGAGAGCAACGAGCGCTCCCGGCACGAGCCACTGGCCATCCATCGCGTCGCTCGCGACCGCACCGAGGCCCGGCGTCATACGAACGTCGCTCACGAAGCGCACGGGTTCCGCCTCCTCGAAGCACGCCACGTCGACCGGCGCGTCCGGGTTCTCGAGAAAGGCCGCTGCGGCGATCTCCGTGCACGCGCTCACGCGAATCGTTCCATGACCGGCGCCGCGGGCGACGGCCAGGGTAGCGCGAGAGAGCATTCGTGCCGCGTGGATCGCGCTTTCGGGAGGCGTGATCGGATCGAACTCGCCGGAGAGGAGAAGCGTCGGAATGTCGCTGGTCGTCGGTGCGAGTTGCTCTGGAGTAGCCCGGGCCGGCTGCCAGATCGCGCATGCCGCCTCTTGTGCACGTGACGAGTACTCCGCGTCGTGCCAGCGCGCGAGCTGCGGATACAAGGCGCCCTCGGCAACCCAGCGCTCGTGAGGCGTCAGAGGATGTTGCTCGAAGCACTCGACCGCGTAGAAGAGCCCGTGATCGATATATTGATCGGGTGAGACGACGAGAGCGTTCGCGAGTTGCGCCATCACCGCTTCGTTGCGTGCTCGCGCTTCGCGGATCACGAGCGGGACGAGCGGAATGAACGCGCGGTTGTAAAGCCCCTGGTGAATGCCCGCCCCGAAGAGTTTCCCGTCGATGACCGCCTTCCCCTCCGGAAAGCGCTTCGCATCTCGCATCGGGAAAGAGAGAGGCTGCCTGCTGAGATCCTCCATGGCGGCGATGAAGTCCGCCTCCAGGTTCGGGAACGCGTCGCGGCACGCCGGGTCCGCGGCGCATCCGTCGAAGACGCGCCGCAAGGAGCGGTCGAATGCTCCGATCGAGACGATGGGCCCACCGAGATCGGGAGTCGTGATGCCGTCGAGGAGCGCGGCGCGGATGTCGTTGGGGAACTCGCGCATGGTGACGAGCGCGAGCCTCGTTCCGTAGGATCCGCCCGCGAGGTTGACCCGTTCGTAGCCGAGCGCGACGCGCAAGTCGCGAACGTCCTGCGCGCTCGTCACGCTGTTGTAGTGCGCGAGATCGATGCCGTCGGCTTCCATGCGGGCGCGGCACTCCGCCAGAGCCGCTCGTTGGCGCGCGAGAAGATCTTCGCGCGAGAGTCCCTCGAAGAGCCCGTAGTACATTGCCAGGTCGACTTCGTCGCAGAAGGCCGGCTCCGAGAATCCCGTTCCGCGCTGATCGAAGAACACGAGATCGCGCTTCTGGCGCAGCCTCTTCCAGAAACCCATATCGACGCGCGCGGGCACGGCCGCGAGCGACCCACCGCCCGGACCACCCGAGAGCCAGATCACAGGATCGGGCTCGGGTGCCGTCGCCGTCGAGCGCAGGATGGCGACGGCAAGACGCAGCTCGCGGCCCTGCGGGTTCGCGCGATCCTGCGCAACGACGAGGGAGCCGCATTCGAGCCCCGCGACCGGCGCCGCGTCGGCCGTCAGAAAAGGGCATGGGCCGGGTTCGAAGCGAGGCAGCGCATCCGCGCCCGCGGGCGTAGCGCCCACGGTGAGGACGATCGCGGCCGAGAGCATGAGCACACAAGGCGAGGCAGCGCGCGAACGGCGGGTCCGCGAGCCAAGTTCGGGCGATCTCATCAAGATCTCCTCCGGATCGTCGATGCAGCAGTTTATCCGCGGCGAGCCCGTTTGCCGCTTATCTCGTATCCTCCGCGGGCCGTCGGCAAACAAGGCGTCGATGCGCCGCGGCAACCGCGCCCCGCCACGGCACGAGC
>CAZPJJ010000143.1:0-9236 GCA_964586535.1 uncultured Acidobacteriota bacterium
TCCATCGGCCGCTCGCGACGCGGCTGGCGCCCGAAGAAGGTCTACGAAGCGGGCGCGCTCACGCTCACGTGGAAGGCGAGCGATCCTGACGGCGACGACCTCGTCTACGACCTCTTCTCGTGCCGCGACGACGGCGCTCCCTGCGCCGCTTGGTCGCCGCTGGCGGAGGGACTCGAGCGCGAGTTCCACAGCTTCGACGCGCGGCTGCTGCCGGACGGCGTCTATCGCTTCCGGCTCGTCGCGAGCGACGCTGCGTCCAATGCGCTCGGCGCGGGCGCGCGCGCCGAACTCGTGTCGGATCCCGTCGCGATCGACAACGCGCCGCCCGCGATCGAACTCGCCCCGGCGGCGTGGACGCGCGAGGGGCGGCTCGAGATCGCGTTCGCCGCGAAGGACCCCAACGGCCGCATCGCCCGCGCCGAGATCGGGGGGGACGCGACCGGGCGCTTCGTGACGTTGGCTCCGGAGGACGGTCTCGCCGACGAAGCCGAAGAGAGCTACCGCGTGGCGATCGACGCCCCGGCAAAGGGACGCGAGACGATCGTGCGCGTCATCGACGCGGCCGGTAACACGACGACGGCGCGCGTCGCCGCTCCGGAGAACGCGCGCCAGCGGTGACGCGGTCTTGCGGGCTAACCGAAGGGTCTCCGTGAGGTCCACCCTGAGGTTTCCCCGAAGGGGCTATCCGAAGGGGCGCTTCAGCGAATCGCGGACGATCTCGACGCGGCCCTTCGCGATGAGGTCACGTCCCTCGTCGCTCTCCGCGGGTATGAACCGCAGCACGCGCTTGCCAAGCCGGGCTTCGATGGGGAGAAGCCGGCCCGATGAAAGCTCTGTCGTGCTGTAGGTGACGCGAGGCGGTGGGTGAAGGCCAGATCTCTCCCGACTGTGCCCGACCCGAGCATGGGTCACGAAGCCTCCCCGCTCCCCCCAAACTTTGTTCCTATCGGGCAACGGGAGGCTACGTCGCTCGGGATCGGCCGCCAAGAAAAGGTTTCGGAGAAAACGCCCAGGGCACCCGGCACGCCGCGGCGGCCAGCCGGGCGGCGCCCACGATGGTCGTCTCGCCCTCGGTGAGAGGGATGAGCGGGAGCGGCGAGCGCTCGCCGACGAGCGCCACGAACTGGGGACTCGCGATCACGCCGCCGGCGAGCAGGACCGACTGGTCGTCAGGCCGGCGCATGCGCGAGATCGCGTCGCCGAGGCGCTCGGCGAACGAAGCGGGCGCGGGGTCACCGAAAGCGACAGCCCGCGCGACGGCGCGCGCGGCGTCGTCGCTCGTCGCGGCGAGATCGTCGCGATCGGGTGCGAGTACAGGAAGCTCCTCGAGAAAGAGCCATGGATCGGTGCGGCGCGACGATGTCCAGAGCGGACCGCGGCGGCCACCCTCGGGAAGCGCGAGCGGTTTCTCCGAGACGCGCATCGCGAATCCGGCCGTGCCGACGTTGAGCACGAGCCTCCGCTCGGTGGGGCCCGCGGCGCCGATGTAGGCGCACGGTTGATCGCCTGCGAGCACGGCGAGCGGCGCGCTTCCCCCCGCGGGCCAGACGACGGCGTCGCGGGCGTCGACCGTGGGCCGCAGCGCGGGGAGCATCGTCTCGTCATAGCCGAAAGCGCGCAGCAAGAGCGGCGACCAGCGCGCGCGGCGCGCTTCGAGCAAGAAGGTGCGGTTGGCGAGCGTGGGATCGCAGACGAGAGGGCCGCGCGCGAGTTGCTGGGCGAGGAAGGCGCCGAGCGGCGCGAGCACGTAGCCTGCGGGGGGCGGCGCGTCGCCGAGCAGCGCGCGTCCGAGCAAGGCGGTCCACGCGGGCGCGAGCGGTAGCCCGGCTTCCTGCTCGAGTTCGGCGCGCCGCGCCTCGAGCGAGGCGACGACGGCTTCGCCGCGAGTGTCGCGCCACGAGACGGCGGGCGTCGCGGGCGTGCCGCGGTCGAGCCAGAGGCCCGTCGAGCGCTGCGACGTGACGGCGACGGCGAGCGGGCGCTCGGGATGACGCCGCGCGAGTTTCTCGATCAGCGCGCGCGCGACGCGGACCTGCGCGTCGGCGTCGTGTTCGACGCGCGTGCCCTCGCGCGTGACGGGCGTCGGCGCGGAGGCGCGCGCGAGTACGCCCTGGCGCGGAGAAACGAGCGCGGCCTTGGTGGCCGTCGAGCCCGCATCGACGACGAGGAAGCGCGGCTCGTCCTGGGCGGCGGCGCGCGCGTCAGTGCGATCACCGTCGAGTGCGCGGGCGAGGCCCGGCCAGTCGTCGACGAAGAGCGCCTCGCAGCCGAGGTCGAGCAGCCGTGAGGCGTCCGACGCGGCGTCGATCGTGTAGGCCCACACGGCGAGACCGGCGGCGCGCGCCGCCGCAACGAAGCTCGCGTCGACGCGGCGCCGGCTGGCGACCAGCACGCTCGCGTCGGCACCGCGCGCGACGCGCACGGGGTCGCGCGTGTCGAGCGAACGGAAGACGACGCCGGTAGCGAGTCGCGGCGCGATCGCGCGCACGGCGGCGAGGATCTCGACGCGTTCGCTCGTGACGATCACGTCTTGCGGCGAGCCCGCGCGCACGAGCGCATCGAGGACGAGGCGCGCGTAGGTGTCGTCGTCGACTTCAGGGTCGGGTTTGATCTCGATATCGACGCTCGTGCGCGAGACCAAGAGCGCGAGCGCCTCGTCGAGCAGCAGGAGCGTCTGATCCGGTGCATCGAGATAGGTCTCGGCGAGGAGCGTCCGCGCATCGGTCGCGACCGCGGGCGAGCGCGAGCCCGTGAGGCGCGCGGGAGTGCGGTCGTGAAGAACGACGAGAAAACCGTCGCGCGTGGCGCGCACGTCGAACTCGACCATGGGAGCGCCGAAATCGCGCGCAGTGACGAACGACGCCGCGCAGTTCTCGGGATGGAGTGCGGGCACGCCGCGGTGGGCGATGAGCCGCGCCGAGCGCGGAGCGTCGGGGTCGCGTGCGAACTCGAAGCGCGGCGTCTTCATGAGGTACCCCCGGGCGCCGGCGCGCCGCCCCAGATCAGCGCGCGCTCGCGGCGCCAGCGCTCGCGCTCGCGTTCGATGCGCGCGGGCTTGAACCCGGCATCGCGGGCGAGGATCGCGAGCGCACGCGCCTCGATCGCCGATTCGTCGTCGGCGTCGCGGGCGATCTCGGGAACGCGCCAGCGCATGAGCAGATCGGAGAGCGTGCGGACGCCTTCTTGCTCGACCGCCCAGAGCAGCTCCGCCTCGAGCGGGATTCCCACTTCGCCGAGGGTCTCGTGCGGAGCGGGCGCGCGATCGAGCATGCTCTCGGCGAGCGAGCCGTAGCGCGCGCAGAGCCACCGCGCCTGCAGTGGGTCGTAGCCGCGGGCGCGCAGCCGCGCCTCGTGGCCGGCGACCGAGGGGATGTCGCCGCCGGGAAGGTGCCCCTCGCTCGTCGCGGGGGGCCGCCGCGGCGCGCCGAGGCGGCGGCCGAGTGCCCGCGCCGCGTCCTGGGCCATCCGGCGATGAAGCGTGAGCTTGCCGCCTACGAGCGAGAGCAGCGGTATGCCCGCAACTTCTTCGACGGTGACGCGCGCGTCGCGCGTGACGCGCGACGTGGCGCCACTCACGTTGACGAGCGGCCGCAGCCCGGCCCAGGCCGCGCACCGTTCGACGGGCAAATGGGGCAGCGCGCTTCGCACGAGTTCCTCGAGATAGGCGATGTCTTCGGCGCTGGCGGCGACGCGATCCGGAGCGACGTCGTCGGCGTCGTCGGTCGTGCCCACGATCATCCCCGTCGCCGTCGGCACGAGAAACCCGACGCGGCCGTCGCGAGGATGCGGGACGAGGGCCGCGCCGTCGATGCGCCAGGGGTAGGTCAAGTGCGCGCCACGGCTCTGCCGCACCAGGGCCCGCTTGGTTGCGAGGCCGAGGCGGCGTCGCGTCTCGTCGGCCCACGCGCCGGTGGCGTTGACGATCGCGCGCGCGCGCACTCGTGACTCGTCTCCGGTGATCGAATCGCGCAGCGCGACCGAGGCGAAGCCGGCCGCGCTGGGCTCGACCGTGACGACTTCGACGCGCGTCGCGATCCTCGCACCGGCCCCGCTCGCTGCGAGTGCCGTGATCTCGGTGAGGCGGCGGTCGTCCGTGACGGCGTCGTAGTAGGCCATGACGCGATCGCGCGGCCCGAGGTCGAGTCCGGGGACGAGGATCTCCGCTTCGTCGCGCGCGATCGTCCGGGCGCGGGGCCAGCTCTCTTTGCCCGCGAGGAGGTCGTAGAGGCGCACGCCCAGGGGAGCGAAGGTGCGCCACGCCCACGACTCGCCCCTGCCCAATGGAAGCAGGAACGGGGTCGGGCGCACGAGATGAGGCGCGCGCACGGCGAGCGCGCGGCGCTCTTGAAGCGAGGCCCGCACGACGCGGAATTCGGCCTGCGCGAGGTAGCGCAATCCACCATGAATGAGGCGAGACGAGCGGCCCGATGTGCCCCACGCGAGATCGCGCCGCTCGATCAAAGCGATGTCCCATCCGAGGAGCGCGAAGGCGTGCGCACACGCGACGCCGGTGATGCCTCCGCCGATGACGAGCGCGTCGAAAGCGCGGCCGTCGAGACGCGCGAGGGGGCTCGTCACGGTGCTGCATGCTCGCAGCAGCCCGGGCCGCTCGGGACGAGGCCTCGACCACTGGCGTCCATCGCGCGGGCCACTGCGTGACTCTCGCCGTTAGTGAGGATCAGCATCGACGGTGCCTCGAACGCGCGGGCGCGCCGAGCGCGCCGTCGCGAGAAAGGAAACCCGGATGCCCGCTGCATCCCGCGGCCTCTTGGCGCTGCTCATACTAGCCGTGTCCCTCGCTTCCTGCGCGGGCCGCGCGGGCGGTTCCGCGGCGGACGTTCACCCCACGCTCACGCTGACCGCATCCATCGAGGAAGGCGACCTGCTCGCTCTCGTCGCCGGCTGGCGTCCGATGCGCGCGCGGCACGAAGAGGCCGCCATCCCGCTCGAGATCGCCGTCGTCAACAAGGGCCTGCCGGGACTTTCCTTCGACCGCGAGTCGCTGCAGCTCGAGGACGCGAGCGGCAGGCGCTATCCCGTGCTCAGTCCCGAGGAAGTGCGCGCCGTGGGAATGACCCCCGACCTCGACCGCCGCCTCGGGGAGATCTTGCCCGTCCTGCGAGGACGCTTTCCGACGTTCGAGACCGCACCGAGCAACCTGGTACCGAGCTTCGATGCTCCCTCGCCGCGCACGACGACCTTCGTGCCGCGCTATGCGCTGGCTTACGACCTCGTGTACTTCCCGCGGCCCGCGGGCGGCGTCCGCGGGCAGACGTTCACGCTGCTGCTGAAAGTGAAAGAAGTTCCGGATCCCGTGATCTGCCGCTTTCGCGTGCGGTGAAGAGAGAAAGGGGACGACCGGCCATGACGCGCGCCCAGCACACCGGCATTTCCAGATTCGCGCCTCTCGCTTTCGCGGCCGCGCTGGGTTTCGCGCTCACGGTCGGCGCCGCTCACGCGCAGGGCGCGCGCTTTCGGCTCTCGGGGAGCGTCACGGACGGCGAGGGCAAGGCCGTCGCCGGCGCCGCGCTGATCTTCGAGAGCGAGAACGGCCCGCCTCGCACCGTGAAAGCGGGCAAGAACGGCGCGTTTGCGGTGCCGTTCTTTCCCGCCGGTTCCTATGTCGTCAAGAGCGAAAGCGGGGATGTGTTCTTGAAGTCCGTCGAGATCGTCGTTCGCGACGGGACCGGACTCGAACTCCAGCGCGCGCGTCGTGATGCGCATCCGGTCGAGGGACTCCCGCCGCTTTCGTTCGTGCCCGGAACCGACGTGCAGCTTTCGTTCGTCGCCGCCAGCGCGGCCGAGCGCGCGCAGTGGAAACAAGCCGTCGCGCAAGGTCTCGCCAAGGACGACCTCACTCGTCTCTCGGCGCTCTACGAGGCAGGCGACATGGACGCCGTCGTCGCGCTCGCGGACGATGTGCTCGCCCGCGACGGGCAGGTCGGCCCCGCACACTACCTTCGTGGCGTCGCGCTCTTGCAGAAGGGACGCGCCGCGGAGGCGAAGTCCGCGCTCGAACTCGCGCTCGAACTGGTGCCCTCGCAACCCGGGGTGCGCGCCGCGCTCGGCGCCGCGTTCTTGGCGGAGGGACGGGAGTGGGAAGGCATCGACGACGCGCTCTCCGCAGCGGCGTATGGTCGCGCGGCGACGCTCTTCGAAGAGGCTCTCGTCACGGAAAGCGACCCCGACGCTCGCGTGCGCACGAACCTGGCGCTCGCGCTCGACAAGGCGGGCCGCACCGAGGAGGCGATCGCGACGCTCGAAGCGCTCATCGCGGAGCGACCCGACTTGCTGGCGGCCTATTTCCGACTCGCTCAGCTGCTGCGAGCGGAAGGATTGGGCCAGCGAGCGGTCGACGTGCTCGCGAAGATGCCAGCGGCCGGCAGCGCGGACGCGGCGCTCGCGATCTACAACGTCGCCGTCGAGCTCTACAACGAGAAGAGCTACGAGCTCGCGCTCTCCGCGCTCGAGAAGGCGGAGCAAGCCGATCCCAGCGTCGCGCTCGTCTTGCGCCTGCGCGGCTACGTGCTGCTCGCGATGGGCCGCCGCGACGAGGGAGCGCGCGAGATCGCGGCGTTTCTCGAGCGCGCGCCGGACGATCCGCACGCGGCGCAGGACCGCGCGTTGCTCGACGGGTTGAAAGCGCGATGAGCGAGCGGCGCATCCAAGATTCCGGATCCGTCCAAAGGTTTGGATGCGCGATCGCGCGCCTCGCCCTCGGTCGAAATGATAAAGAGATGAAAACGCGGGCTTTGGGAATCGTCCGCGATTTGGCTTGTGATTTGCAATTCCGATGAACCGCAAGGACGTGCTCGCGATCGTGGCTCGAGTCGCGGGTGCGTGGGTTGGGATCCCCTGGGAACGCGCGTCACACGAGGCGGAGGCATGCTCCGCGCCCAGGAGGAATTCGTCGTGAAGAAGACACTGTTCGCGCTCTTGCTCGTGCTCCTGCTGCCAGCGATGGCACTCGCGCAGGGGTCTCAGACGGGGCGTGTCGTGGGGACGGTCAAGGATCAGGCGGGCAATCCGGTCGCGGGCGCGCGCGTTTCGATCTCGTCGCCGGCGCTGCAAGGAGAACGCCTCGCGACGACCGACGAACGCGGCGAGTTCATCTTCGGCCTGCTGCCCGTTGGGGCCTACATCGTGCAGTTCTCGGCCCCGCAGAAGCGTCCTCTCGACGTGACTTTCAACATCGGCCTCGGGCAGACCGTGCCGATCAACGCGGTTCTCGAGAGCGGATCCGACATCACCGAGGAGGTGACGGTCTTCGGCGCGGCGACGCGGCTCGAGACCACCGCCAACGGCGAGAACTTCAACTACGACGACGCCGTCGAGGAACTGCCGATCCAGAATCGCGGCATCGAGGCCGTCGCCATCCTCGCGCCGAACATCATCGAGGGGGCCACGGCCGGCACCCTGCAGATCGCCGGCGCGCCCTCCTTCGAGACGAACGTCTTCCTCGACGGCTCGGAGATCTCGGATCCCTTCTTCGGCGACAGTCAGCCGATCTACATCGAAGACGCGATCGAGGAGATCCAGGTGCTCACCTCGGGCATCTCGGCGAAGTACGGACGCTTCACCGGGGGCCTAGTCAACGCGATCTCCAAGTCGGGCGGTAACGAGTTCTCCGCCTCCGCGCGCGTCGAGCTGGACAAAGAGAGCTGGAACTCCAAGACGCCGAAGACGACGACGCAGTCGGATACGCTCAACAAAGTCTGGAGCGGTACCGTCGGCGGATACGTGGTCAAGGACCGGCTCTGGTTCTTCGGCGCGCTGCGCACGCAGACGGCCGACAACACGCTCGAGACCGGCGTCACCGGGCAGTCCTTCACCGAAGCCGACGAGGAAGACCGTTGGCAGATCAAGCTGCGCGGAGCGATCACGCCGGATCACGTGATCGAGGGCGGCTATTTCGACTATGACCGCACGGTCGCCCCGGACGACATCCTGACGTCGCTTCCGGCCGCGGAGAGCCGGGCGGTTTCGCCGGGACGCAAGGCCCCTTGGGACCTCTACACCTTCACTTACCAAGGGATCATGACGCCCAAGGTCTTCGTCGACGTCTCCGCCACGCAGCTCAACGTGCAGACCAACCTCGGCGGCGACCCCACGCTGCGCGCCGGCGACCTCGCCGCGTCGCCCTGGACGAGCAACCTGGGCGTTTTCAACAACTCGCTCTTCAACGCGGACGATACGGACCGCCGCGACAACGAGACCTTCGGCGCCAACCTGACCTGGGCCCTCGGCGCGACCGACTGGGGATCGCACACGATCGAAGCGGGCGTGCAGTACGTCAACTCGATCGTCGAGGGCTTCAACGAGCAGTCGCCGACGCGCTGGGTCCTGCGCGCCTTCGACGACTTGCTTGCGTTCGACGAAGACGGCAATCCGCTGACCGGCGAGGATGGCGACTTCCTCTTCGAGATGGGGTCGTTCTCGGCCGTGCGCTTCCGCTCCGTCTCCGCCACTCTCACGGGTACCCCGCGCTCGGAGATCAAGAACCTCGCGCTCTACGCGCAGGACTCGTGGGAGATCGGTGAATGGCGGATCGACGCCGGACTGCGCTGGGAGAACTACGAGAGCGACGGCATCCAGCCGACGCAGAACTTCGACTTCGACGACATCTCGCCGCGCATCGGCATCACCTACAACTTCGCTCCCGACTGGCAGGCCCAGGCGACCTGGGGCCAGTACGTCGCGCGATTCAGCCAGACGCACTTCAACGAGACGCAGGGAACGCAAGCCGCGCCGCGCTACGTCGACTTCTACGTCGGTCCCGACACTGGCCTCCTGACTCGCGGGGAACTCGAAGCCCTGCTCCAGGCGAACGACGCCTGGGTGCCATTCCTCTTCTTCGGCCCGCTCAACGACGCGATCATTCTCGATCCGGACATCGAGTCCGCGTACTCTCAGGACTTCAACGTCGCGCTCAAGCACGCGCTGGGCGGCCGCGGTTCCTTCTCCGTCACCTACACCAACCGCACCTTCCGCAACCTCGTCGACGACTTCATCGGCGGCTCCGGTCCCGACGGCTGGATCGAAGTCCCCGATCCGGACTTCATCGTGCCGACCGTCGTTGATCAAACCGTGTGGCGGAACACGAATCGGGCCGAGCGCGAGTACAACGCGCTCACCGTCACCTTCGACTATCGTCCGTCCGCTGTGTGGAACGTCGGCGGTAACTACGTCTACTCGCAGTTGCGCGGCAACTACGAGGGCGAGGCCGGCAACCAGCC
>CAZPJJ010000144.1:0-9152 GCA_964586535.1 uncultured Acidobacteriota bacterium
TCATGGTGGGAGACACCCCGCTCGACATCGCCGCCGCGCGGGCCGCGGGAGTTTTCGCGGTCGGCTACAAGGTGGACGGCGGCGACGCACGCATCGACGAGCTCTCGCTGCTCACCACGCTCTGGCCCGCCTGACCACTCGCGTCGTTCACTGGATCGGAGCGAGCAGCCTTGCCGCGCGGACCGCAAGCTGGTACCAGAAGCGACGCTCGCGGAGCTGCTCGGGCGTCGCCTGGATCGCGTGCCGGAAGTCCTCCTCGAGCATGAGCGCCACCCGCGCGGCGAAGTCGCGGTCGACGAAGAGCATCGTGATCTCGAAGTTCAAGCGGAACGAGCGATTGTCGAAGTTCGCCGTGCCGATCGTCGCGATCTCGTCGTCGATGAGCACCACCTTGTGGTGCATGAAGCCGCGCTGATAGCGAAAAACAGGGATGTCGACGGCGCCGAGCTCCTCGAGGTAGGACCACTCCGAGAGCTGCACGAGCTTGCTATCGGTGCGTTCGGGGACGAGCACGCGGACGTCGACTCCACGCAGCGCCGCGAGCGAGAGCGCGGTGATGAACTGCTCGTCCGGCACGAAGTAGGGCGAGGCGATCCAGAGCCGGCGCTGCGCGCTGTGGATCGCGTGGACGAAAAAGAGCGTGCACGTCTCGATCTCGTCGGCGGGGCCCGTCGGCAGCGCGAGCGCGGTGCAGCGCGCGCCGCTCTTCGCGGGCCTCGGATCCCACGTCAGGTCCAGCGACTCGCCGGTCGCGAAGAGCCAGTCCTCGAAGAACGCGACCTGCACGCAGTCGGCGACGGGTCCCTCGACGTGCACGTGCGTGTCGCGCCAAACGCCCCACTCGGGATCGCGGCCGAGGTACTCGTCACCGCAGTTGTGTCCGCCGACCCACGCTTCGTCGCCGTCGATGACGAGGATCTTGCGGTGGTTGCGGAAATTGATCTGGAAACGTCCCAGCCGGCGGCGGTTCGTGCCGAAAGTGGCGGTGTGGACCCCCGCCTCGCGCAGCGCTTCGAGGTAGGCCGAAGGCAGCCCGATGCTGCCGATCGGATCGACGAGCAGATAACAGCGCACCCCGCGCGCGGCGGCTTCGACGAGCGCGCTCTGGAACGCGCGGCCGATCTCGTCGTCGCGCACGAGGTAGAACTGCGCGAGGACGGTGTGCTTCGCACGCGCGATGCCGTCGAGGATCGAGCGGAACGTCGCCTCGCCATCGATGAGCAATTCGGCATCGTTGCCGGTCGTCAGCGGCAGGATCGCGAGCCGTTCGGGGACGAGCAGGCGCGTGCGCGCGGGCTCGGCGATGAGCCCGCGGTCGAAGAGCTTTTCGATGAACGCGCGCGCGGTCGGATTCCCCGCCACGAGCCCCTCGTGGCGCGCGAGCACGTAACCCTCGAACTTGGAACTGCCGAGGAACCAGTAGAGCGGCACGGCGAGGTAGGGGAAGAGGACGAGCGAGATCGCCCAGGCCGTCGCGCCCTGCGCCGTGCGCGTTTCGAGAATCGCACGCACGGCCGAGAGCACGCCCGCGATCTGCGCGAGAGCCGCGAGCACCGTGAGGACGACCGGCCAAGACGGCATCGATACTCCCTGGGGAAGATCCTCGAGGATCGTACTACCCTCCGTCTCTCTCAGGAGGTCGGCCATGAGAATCGAACTCGGCGAGGCGACGCTTCGCGACTGGCGACCGGACGACGCGCCGGCCCTGGCTCGCCACGCGAACAGTCGCGCGATCGCGGATCAACTGCGCGACGCCTTCCCCCATCCGTATTCGCTCTCCGATGCCAAGTCGTTCTTGAGTCGCGTGACGGAGGTGTCGCCACGGACGGTCTTCGCCATCGACGTCGGCGGCGAGCCGGTGGGCAGCATCGGAGTGATGATCGGCCGCGACGTGCACCGCTTCACCGCCGAGCTGGGGTATTGGCTCGCGGAGGCCCACTGGGGTCGCGGAATCATGACGCGGGCGGTTGTCGCGCTCACGGAGTACGCCTTCGCGACCTTCGGCCTGCACCGCATCCACGCGGATCCCTTCGCGACCAATCCCGCCTCGGCACGCGTTCTCGAGAAGGCGGGCTACGTTCTCGAAGCGCGGCTGCGAGCCAGCGCGTACAAGAACGGCGTCGACGTCGACCAGTGGATCTACGCCACGGTCCGGGCCCCTTGATCCTGCAGCGAGAGTCCGCTGTCCGCCCGGCGTCATCGGTCGGAGCAGTGCAGCAGCGCGTGGATCGGTCCCGCCGCGGGCTCCTCGCGCTCGGCGCCCATCCGGCGCGCGAGAGCGCGATACGCGCGGGTGGCGGCGCGCGCGCCCGCGGCGTCGGCGTCGAGACGGCGCAGGCGCTCGGCCTCGAGATGGCAGCGAAGGACGATGTCGAGCAGCGCCTGCCCGCGGGCCTCGATGCTGGCCTCGCCGAGGGCGCGCAGCCCGGCGGCGGGCCGGCGGATCGCCGTGAGTGTGCGGGCGAGCGTCACCTTCGCCTCGATGCGCGCCGCGGGGCCGCGCACGAACTCGCAGGCGCGCTCGGCCGTGCGGTGCGCGGAGCCAGCCTGACCGAGCGCGAGGAGGATCTCCGCCTTGATCGCGAGCGCGAGGCCATTGACCTCGTCGCGCGGATGGGCCGTCTCGGCGTCGATGGATGTCGCGGCTTCGTCGAGGCGAGAACCGGCCAGCAGCGCGACCGCTTCGACGAGCCTCGCTTCGCGGGGGAAGTGAGGCATCGATGCGCGCGCGAACGCGGCGGCGGGCACGTGGAGGCGCGCTCCGGCGAGCGCGGCGGCGGCGCGAAGGAGTGCGCGCGGGTCGGGCGCGTGCGCCTCGCCGAGCGCGTGGTGGGCGATGCGCGCGGCGGCGCGCCAGTGCCCGCTCGCGGCCTCCGCGAGGATCCACGCGCGCCACGTCTCCGCCTCGAACGACGCGCCGGGCATCGAGAACGCGGCGCGCCACTCGCGCGCGGCGCGCACCGGGTCGCCCGCTTTGGCGGCGCGGCTCGCCGCGTGGAGCAGCGACTCCACGGTGCCGCGCGGATCGCCGAGCAGGGCGTCGAGACGTTCGATGATCGTCGCCGGGGGCTCGCCCATCGCGCGCATCAGTCCGAGAAAGCGCGGCAGCGCGAGATCGGCCTGGCCGTTCTCGACGCGCGAGAGGTGCGAGCGCGTGACGCGCACGCCGGCCTCCCGCGTCGAGCGCTCGATGTCGTCGAGCGAGAGCTGTCCCTGCTCGCGCAGGGCGCGCAACGCGCGTCCTAGGGCCTGACGAAGTTCGGGAGCGTGACGTGACATCGGGACTCCTTTCCCCGGGGCGTGGCCCGCGTCCTGCGCCGACTCTGCCGCGATCGGGGGCGTGACGACCACGCGTCGCGAGCGCGCGCTCCGCAAACGGGACCGCTCGCGAGGGAGAGCGGCGCCCCGAGCCGCGAGGACGATCCCAAGGGATCGACCCGGGGCCGGGAAGGGCCGGGAAGAGGCCGGAGGAGTCAATCCTCGAGGATGACGACCACGTCCATGACGTTCGTGCCCGTCGGGCCCAGAACGACGAGGCCTCCCGCGCGCTCGAAGAAGGGGAGCGTGTCGTTCGTCGCGAAGGCGTGCGCGGCGTCCAGTCCCAGCGCGCGGGCGGCTTCGAGCGTCGCGCCGTCGACGATGGCGCCGGACGCGCCGCTCGTGCCGTCGATGCCGTCCGTCGATGCGATCAGCAGCGCGACGCCGCGCGTGCCGTCGAGCGCGAGCGCCGCGCCGAGCGCGCACTCGAGCGTGCGCCCGCCGCGTCCCGGGCCTTTGATCGCGACGGTCGTTTCGCCCCAGCCGATCCGGCAGCGCCGGTCGCGGCGCGAAGAGAGCGCGCGCTCGGCGAGATCGAGGCCGCACGCGCGCGCGTCTCCGTGGAGCACTTCGCCGAGCAGCTCGGTCTCGTAGCCCAGTTCGCCGGCGCGCCGGGCGATCGCCTCCGCGGCATCGACGGCGCGCAGCACGAGCATCGCCCGGGCGCGGGCAAGACGCGGATCGCCCGGCTTGGGCGTCTCGTCGCGCTGGCCCGCCGCGCCGGCGAACAGCGCGCGCTGGACCTCGAGCGGCAGCTCCGGAAGCAGGCCGCGTCTTTCGACAACGCCGAGCGCTTCGGCCCAGGTGGAGGGGTCGGGGGTCGCGGGACCCGAGGCGATGACATCGAGGCGGTCGCCGGGCACGTCCGAGACGACGAACGCGAGCGTCCGCGCGGGGAACGCGCGCTCCGCGAGGCGCCCGCCGCCGAGTCGCGAGAGGTGCTTGCGGACGGCGTTCATCTCGGCGATCGGCACGCCGGCGCGGAGCATCGCGCTCGTCGTGCGCGCAAGGTCTTCGGTGGTGAGCCCTTCGATGGGCGCGGCGAGCAAGGACGACGCGCCGCCCGAGAGCAGCGCGAGCACGAGCGTGCGCTCCTGGGCGCGATCGAGCAGCCGCCCGACCGCGGCCGCGGCGGCGAGCGACCCCGCGTCGGGAAGCGGGTGCGAGCCCTCGATGAGCTCCAGCGGCTCGAGCGTACCCGGACCCGGCGAAAGCCCGCGCGGGATGACGACGACGCCCTCGACCGGGCGCGGCCCGCGGACCTCGAGCGCCGCGCGAGCCATCGCACTCGCTCCCTTTCCGGCGGCGACGAGCGCGATCTTCTCGATCCGCTCGTCGTGCAGCGCCTCTTCGATGAGCGGCGCGTTGCGGCGCACGGCCGCGGCCGGGTCGGCGGCGGCGATGCCGGCGCGGAGCAGGTCGAGCAGGACGGATTCCGACGCGGACGGCGTTTCGCTCATCGAGCACCCCGGTGAGATGATCGCAGACCTTGCGCGGCGATGCCCGGTGGGGGCGTGAGAAGATGCCCCTGTCGAGGCGGCGCGCGGTCGAGCTTACCGCCCCGTCAGCCGCGCCGTCGCGCCGCCATGATCGAGGAGAGTCCGATGACGCCGCCCACGTTCAACTTGAAGGCCTGGATCGACGAGAACCGCCACCTGTTGAAACCGCCCGTCGGCAATCAGATGGTCTGGCAGGACCGCGAGTTCCTCGTGATGGTCGTCGGCGGCCCGAACCGCCGCAAGGACTTCCACGTCGAGGACGGCGAGGAGTTCTTCTATCAGGTCGAAGGCGACATCGCGGTCCGCGTCATGGAAGACGGCCAGGTCCGCGAGATCTCGATCAAGGAGGGCGAGATCTTTCTCTTGCCCGCGCGCGTGCCGCATTCGCCGCAGCGCCCCGAGAACACCGTGGGCCTCGTCATCGAGCGCAAGCGCCGGCCGGGCGAGATCGACCATCTGCGCTGGTACTGCGAGTCGTGCGGCGAACTGCTTCACGACGCCGCGTTCGAACTCGTCGACCTCGGCCGCCAGCTCAAGCCGCTCATCCTCGAGTTCGAGCGCAGCGAGAGCCTGCGCACCTGCCGCGCCTGCGGCACGGTGATGCACCTCTAGAGGCTCGCGATGCGGGAATTCAACCTGGCTCACGAAAAAGAAGCTCGCTACCGCGAAGCCGCCGATCCGCTCGCCCACTTCCACGAACGCTTCCACCGCCCGCGCGACGAGCGCGGCGAGCCCTTGGTCTACCTCTGCGGCAACTCGCTCGGTTTGCAGCCGGTGACGGTCCACGACGCGATCGACCGCGAACTCGCGCGCTGGGCGGAGCAGGCCGTGGAGGGCCACTTCGACGGCGCGCTGCCGTGGTTCTCGTACCACGAGGCCGCGTCGCCAGGGCTGGCGCGGCTCACCGGCGGGAAGCCGAGCGAAGTCGTCGCGATGAACTCGCTCACCGCGAACCTGCACTTGATGCTGGCCTCGTTCTACCGGCCGCGGGGCGCGCGGACGCGAATTCTCATCGAGGGCGGCGCGTTCCCGTCGGATCTCTACGCCGTGCAGAGCGTGCTCCGTCATCACGACGTCGATCCGCGCGAGGGGCTCGTCCAGGTCCGCCCGCGCGAGGGCGAGGACACGCTGAGACCAGAGGACGTGCTCGCGGCGATCGCCCGCGAGGGAGAGCGGCTCGCTCTCGTGCTCTTCCCCGGCGTGCACTACTACACGGGCCAGGCGTTCGACATCGCGGCGATCTCGCGCGCCGCGCACGACGCCGGGGCGCTCGCGGGCTTCGATCTCGCGCACGCGATCGGCAACCTCGAGCTCTCACTCCACGACGACGGCGCCGACTTCGCCGTTTGGTGCTCGTACAAGTACCTCAACGCCGGGCCGGGCGCGGTCGGAGGCTGCTTCGTCCACGAATGCCACCACGAGCGCGACCTGCCTCGGCTCGCGGGCTGGTGGGGCCACGATCCCGCGACGCGCTTCCAGATGGATCGCGAGACCGAGTTCCATCCGCAGCGCGGCGCGGCGGGCTGGCAGCTCTCGAATCCGCCCGTGCTCGCGCTCGCGCCCCTCCTCGCCTCGCTCGCGATCTTCGACGAGGCCGGCATCGCGGCCTTGCGCGCGCGCGGCCTTGCGCTCGGCGAGGCGCTGCTCGGCTGGCTCGACGAACTCCATCCGACCCGCGTGCAGCCGATCACCCCGCGCGTGCGTCACGAGCGCGGTAACCAGATCTCGCTGCGCGTCCAGGACGCCCCGCGCGCGCTCTTCGAGGCGCTGCGCGCGGGCGGCGTCGTCTGCGATTTCCGGCCGCCGGACGTGATCCGCGTCGCGCCCGCGCCGCTCTACAACGGTTTCGTCGACGTGTGGCGCTTCGTCCAGGTTCTCGAGGGCGTGCTGTGAGCGCGCGCCCGCGCCGCGTCGTGATCGCGGGCGGGGGCCTCGCGGGGGCGCTCCTCGCGTGCTACCTCGGCCGCGACGGCCACGACGTGCAGGTCTACGAGACGCGCCCCGATCCACGCCAGGGCCCCGCTGGAGGCGGTCGCTCGATCAACCTCGCGATCTCGACGCGCGGGCTCTTCGGGCTCGCCGGTGTCGGTCTGGACGGCGTGGTCCTCCAGCACGCCGTGCCGATGCGCGGCCGCATGCTGCACGACGAGCGCGGCGAGACGCGCTTTCAGCGCTACGGCACGCGTCCGGACGAGCACATCAATTCGGTCTCGCGCGGCGGGCTCAACCGGCTGCTCATCGAGGCCGCGGGCGCGCTGCCCAATGTCGGCTTGCACTTCGGCTGCAAGGTCGAGGATGTCGACCTCGAGCGCGCGGCGTTGCGCGTCGTCACCGAGGATGGCACGGCGCAGGACGTGCGCGGCGACCTGCTCGTCGGCGCCGACGGCGCGTTCTCGCGCGTGCGTCGCACGATGCAGCGCCTGCCGCGCTTCGACTACAGCCAGAGCTGGCTCTCGCACGGCTACAAGGAGCTCTCGATTCCCGCGGGTCCGGGCGGCTCCTTCCAGCTCGAGCGCGAGGCGCTGCACATCTGGCCGCGCGGCGGCCTGATGATGATCGCGTTGCCGAACATCGACGGGTCGTTCACCTGCACGCTCTTCTGGCCCTGGGAAGGCGAGGGCGGGTTCGATCGATTGAAGACCGCCTCCGAGGTGCGCGCGCACTTCGCGCGCGTCTATCCCGACGCCGCGGCGCTGATGCCCGAGCTCGAAGCCGAGTACGAGGGCAATCAAACGAGCGGACTCGTCACCGTGCGCTGCGCGCCCTGGCACTACGGCGGGCGCGTCGTGCTCATCGGCGATGCCTGCCACGCGGTCGTGCCCTTCTACGGCCAGGGCGCCAACGCGGCCTTCGAGGACTGCGAGGCGCTCGCGCGCTGCCTCGGCGAGGACGACGACTGGGGGCGCGCGATCGAGCGCTACGGCGCACAGCGCGTCCACAACGCCAACGCGCTCGCCGACCTGGCGCTCGCCAACTTCGTCGAGATGCGCGACTCGGTGCGCAGCCGCTGGTTCCTGCTCAGCAAGGCCGCGGGCAAGGTCGCGCACCGGATCTTCCCCAAGCTCTTCATGCCGCTCTACTCGATGGTGTCTTTCAGCCTGATCCCCTACGCCGAGGCGAAAAGGCGCGCGGAGCTGCAAGAGCGTCTGCTACGCCGGGCGGCGTGGGTCGCGGGCGGACTCGCCGGAGCGGCCGCGCTCCTGATCCTCGCGCGTTTCCTCGGCTAGCAGCCGCGCGTCCCTGGGAGGATTCCACCGTGACGCTCACCTACGCGAGCTATCTCGAACTCGACACGCTCCTCGATCTCCAGCATCCGCGCTCGGAGCCGCCGGAGCACGACGAGATGCTCTTCATCGTCATCCACCAGACCTACGAGCTCTGGTTCAAGCTGCTGCTCCACGAACTCGAACGGGCGCGCGAGGAACTGACGCGCGCGCAGGTCTATGGCGCGATCCACACCTTCAAGCGGGCGCGGACCGTCATGAAGACCCTCGTCGGTCAGGTCGACATCCTCGAGACGATGACGCCGATGTCCTTCGCGAGCTTCCGCGACCGCCTCGACACCGCGTCGGGATTCCAGTCCGTGCAGTTTCGCGAGCTGGAATTCTTGCTCGGCCACAAACGGCGCCGCGTGTTGGAGCACGTGGCGCCCGAATCCGCGGCGCGCGCCACGCTTCTTCGGCGACTCGGCGAGCCGTCGGTGTACGACGGGGTTTATGCGCTGCTGCGCGAACTCGGCGAACGGATCCCCGATGACGTGATCGCGCGCGCGCCGGACGAGGCGCACGAGGCGAACGCCTCGGTGCAGGAGTCGCTGCTCCGGCTCTATCACCAGCGTCCCGACCTCGTGATCCTCTTCGAGCTGATGACCGATCTCGACGAAGGCCTGCAAGAGTGGCGCTACCGCCACGTCAAGATGGTCGAGCGAACGATCGGCGCGAAGATCGGCACCGGCGGCTCGTCGGGTGTCGAGTTCCTCAAGGCGACGCTCTTCCGGCCCGTATTCCCCGACCTGTGGGCGATCCGCGACCGGCTCTGACGAAGGAAGACTCCGTGACGATCTACGACATTTCGCCGCTCGTCTCGCCGCGCATCGCCGTGTGGCCGGGCGATACGCCCGCCTCGCGCGAGGTGCTCTGCGACATGCGCCGCGGCGACAACCTCACGCTCTCCACGCTCCACGCGACGGTCCACCTGGGAGCCCACGCCGATGCGCCGTCGCACTACGGGCGCGAGGCTCCGTCGATCGAGGTGCGGCCCATCGAGCGCTACCTCGGCCCGGCGCAGGTCGTCACCGTGAGCTGCGCGCGCGGCGAGCGCTTCGGTGCGGCACAT
>CAZPJJ010000145.1:0-9106 GCA_964586535.1 uncultured Acidobacteriota bacterium
GCGAGTCCGGCGGGCACGTCATCGCGGCCCGCCCGCTGGGCGAGAGCGACGAGCAAGAGGGCGTCGGCATCGGTCGCGGCGAGCCGCTCCCACCCGACGCGCAGCAACCGGTCGAAGTGAGATCCCGCGAGTTCGACCGCGAATCCGCTCGCACCGCGCGCGAGCGCCGCGAGGTGCGCGAGCGCGCCGGCGATGCCGCTCTCCTCGACGTCCGCGGCGATGAGCCTGCCGAGGGCGAGGTCGCACAGTTCGGCGCTCGGGGCCTCCTCGACGGCGCGCGCGAGGTGGGCGCGCGCTCGGTCGCGGGCATCCAAGCGGGCGCTCACTCCCGCGTCGAGCAGGAGCGCCAAGACACGGGACGCGGGATCCTGCGCGCGCGCCACGGCTTCGTCGGCAACGAGTCTCGCCGCTTGGCGATCGCCGACCGCGAGGAGTTTCTCGCCCGCGGCCACTAACGCCCGCGCGGCCCGCGGGTCTTCGGGATGCAGACTCGCGAAGCGCAACCAAGCGGCCGCTGCCGTTCGCGAATAGTCGAGATGGGCCGCTACCTCCGCGCTCAACCAACCGAGTTCCGCATCGACCCTGAGCCGCTCGGGATCGAGGCCGCCGATGCGCGCCAGACTGGCCTTTGCCTGGCGATGCATGCCGGCAGCGAGCGATGTCCGGGTCAGGCGCTCCAGGACGGCTATCGGGTCCGCCAGGCCGTTTTCGAGCAGATGCTCGTCGGCGCGGACGGCGTCGCCGAAACGGCCCGCACGGGCGTAGAGCCCGGGCAGCGCGCGACGCGCGCGGATGGACCAAGGCTCGGCGGCGTCGCGGGCGAGCATTTCGAAGTCCGCGAGCGCTGCGTCGATCTCGCCAGCTTCGGCGCGAGCCTCCGCGCGCCTCCACAAGAGCGCCAGATCGTCCGGATGCCGTTCGAGAAGTGCCTCGACCAAGAAGCGCGCGGCGGCACCCTCCGCGGCTCCGGACGCGTCGAGGCGAGCCAGCCAAGAGCGCGCCACGCTCTCCCATTCCATGGCGTCGCGGCTCGCGGCGAGTTCGCCCTGGATCGCCTCGAGCGCACGCGTCTCGGTGGGAGGCAGGTCGCGATCGGACGAAATGACCGGAAGCGCGATCGAAATCACGATCGCGGCGACCGCAACGTGGCGGAGCGATACTCCAGGTAGGCACATCTCGCATCGAAGGACAGCAAGGCGCGTGCCGATTGTCCCCGCCCAGGGCGCGAATGGATGTAAGCTCCAGATTCGAGGCGGGTTGTCGGCAGCGTTGGAGCCAGCGGAAGGGGTCTCTGATCGGCGCCGCGCGCCAATCGGCCGTCGCGGCCGGCGCCTTCATGGTCGATCTCTTGACACCCCCCGCCGCCGGCCTATGTATTGGTTCTGTCCAGCGCGCTCTCGCCGGATTCGAAAGGGCTCGCGTCCATGAACAAGCCCAGCGGTCATCTGAACGTGCTGATCGCCGAGGACGATCCGACGCTGCTGCGCACCGTCGTTGACTTCCTCGCCGAATGCGGTCATCGCGTGCGCGGAGCCTCGTGCGGCGATCGCGCGTGGGAGATGCTCGTCGACGAACCCGCCGACGTGCTCATCACCGACCTCAAGCTGCCCGGGCGCGACGGCCTTGCGCTGATGCGCGAAGCGCGAGCGAGCTACCCCGATCTCGTCGTCATCGTCATGACGGGTTTCGCGACCGTGCACTCGGCCGTCGAGGCGATGCGTGACGGAGCCGCGGATTACCTGCCCAAGCCTTTCGCGATGGCACAGATGCGTTTCGCACTCGATCGCGCATTCGAGCACCGGCGCCTGCGCGAGGAGAACTCTGCGCTGCGCACGCAGTTGCTCGCGCGCACGAGCTTCGATCGCATCGTCGGCGGGAGCCCGCCGATGCGGCAGCTCTTTCAGTTTCTCGAGCGCATCAGCGGCGTCGACAGCACGGTGCTGATCACGGGCGAGAGCGGCGTCGGCAAAGAGCTCGCCGTCCAGGCCCTGCACTATGGCCATCCGGCTCGAAAGCACAAGCGCTTGGTTCCCGTCCATTGCGGAGCGATCCCGGCGGAGTTGATCGAATCGGAGCTTTTCGGCCATGTCCGTGGTGCGTTCACGGGAGCCGACCGCGATGCGATTGGACGCTTCGAGTTCGCCGACGGCGGCACGATCTTTCTCGACGAGATCGGCACGATGAGCCTCGACCTGCAGGTGAAGCTGCTGCGCGTGCTGGAATCGAAACAGATCCAGCGTGTCGGATCGTCGCGCTCGATTCCGGTGGACGTGCGGGTCGTCGCCGCGACCAATGAGGATCTGCGCGCGAAGGTCGCGCAAAAGCTCTTCCGAGAGGACCTCTACTACCGCCTCAAAGTGATTCCGCTGCACGTTCCCGCACTTCGCGAGCGCCGCGCGGACATTCCGCTGCTTGCGTCGCACTTCGCGGCCAAGTACTCGCACCAGAACGCGCTGCCGCCGAAGGACTTCTCGCAGGACGCGATGCGGGTGCTCATGCGCCACGAATGGCCGGGCAACGTCCGCGAGCTGGAGAACGCGGTGGAGTACGCCACCGTCATGTCCGCGTCCGCGTCCCGCATCGAGCGTGAAGATCTGCCCCCCGAGTTGATCGGTGCCGAGACGGCGAACGACGTGCCTGCCTATCAGCTCACGCCCGACGGAATCTCGTTCGAGAGCGTCGTCTCGGAGATCGAGCGCAATCTCATCCTCCAGAGCCTGGAAATGACCGGCGGGAACAAGGCCCGCGCCGCCCAGCTGCTCGATCTCAAGCGAACCACCTTCGTCGAGAAACTCAAGCGGCTCCAGGCCGAGGGACTCGTCTCGGCCTGACCTCTCGACGGTCCGCAAAGAGTTGTTGCGGTTCGGGAGCTCCCGCATAAGGTTTGGCCGTGGGGGCGATGCACGGGCTCGCCCCCGGTGAGGCTCGCGTGCCCGACAGGCAGAGCAATCGCAGCGCGTTGACCGCCCTCGACGGCGGCGGACGAGTCCGCTCGCGTACGGCGAGGCGGGAGGACGTCTCTCGGGAGGCGCTCGACCTCCTCGCGCACCTGGCCAGACACCTGGACGTCGACGAACTCGCCGTCGCCATCGTCGCCGAGCTTCGTCGCTGCCTCCGGGGGGCCACGGCCCTGGTGTCGCTCCAACCCGGCTCGCAAGTACCCGCTGCCATCGCCGACGACCGCGACATCCGTCTCGTCGTCAACGACAAACCCTGTCCCCCGCTGCTGATCGTGCCGATCGTGGACCGCGACGAGGCGCAGGGATGGGTCGCTTTCGCCAGGGACGAGAACCTCGCCGGACGCGACGAGGCTGCGATCGGGCATCTGCTGCGCGTCGCTCAAGCGGCGGCGATTCCCGCGAGGAATGCTCGCCGCCATCGCGCCGCTCTCGAGCTCGTGATGACCGACGCGTTGACGAGCCTGCTCAATCGCCGCGGACTCGAGACCGCCTTGGAGCGCGAAGAGGAGAACGCCCGCCGCAGCGGACAACGAATCGCCTGTCTCATGGCAGACCTCGACGGGCTCAAGGAGATCAACGACCGACACGGACACGCGGCAGGGGACCACGCGCTCCGCGCCTTCGCGCGCGTGATGCGCACCGTCGTGCGTCGTACCGATCATGTGGCCCGCATGGGCGGCGACGAGTTCGTCGTCATTCTCCCCGGCGCGGACGAGAACATCGCAGTTCGGCTTCAGGAGCGGCTGGAAGCGGCGCTCGCTCGCGTGCGGCTCGACGGCGCGTCCGGCCCGCCGATCCCGCTTCGCGCTTCCTTCGGGACGGCGGACATCGTCGAAGCTCGCGGTTCGACCGCCGAGATGCTCGAGCTCGCCGACCGGAGGCTCTACGCCGCGAAAAGCCGCACACGAGAGAGGGCTCGCGGCGACGGAGTCGCCGTGCCGGCCGCGGAGGTCTGGCCGTGAGCGGACCGCAGGCGAGGTCCTTCGCTCGGGTCGCCGTGTCGCTTCCGGTGCGGCTTCGTCCGCTCGACGAGGCCGAGAGCCAGAGGATTGCCACCCGCCTCCTGGCGGAACCGAGCTATCGCGAGGAGGTTCCGATCTCGGGGGCTCTACCGGGAGAAGCCGGTCACTTCGAGCATGCGGCCCTCCGCGCCCTTCTCGAGCGCATGGACGCACTGGAAGCGCTCCTGGGCCGCGTGGCGGCGGCCGTGGGGGTTGAACTCGACGTCAACGAGGGGTGGATCGAAGGCGAGGCCGTCGCTTGCTCGGGAGCCGGTCTCGGTGCACTCGTTCCCACACGATTTGCCGAGAACACCCCGCTCGAGGTCGAGCTGACGCTGCTCGGGGAGCCGCGCGCGACGGTTCGCGCCCTGGCGCGCACCGTCTCTCTCGTCATGCCCGATGGCGATCGCCTTCCCGTGGGGCGCTTTCACCTCGGGCTCGCTTTCGAGACGATTCACGAGGCGGATCGAGAGGCGGTCGTGCGCTACACGTTCCGGGTTCAGCGCGCACAACTCCGCGATCGTCGCGACTCGCAGGATGGGAGCGAAGAGTAAGTCCGTTTGACGATTGTGATGTTTCCGTCAAAGACGCGCATCAAACCATCGAAGCATCCGTCACCCGCGAAAGATGTCCTCGAATCGGGCTTTGAGCCGAAGAAAATCAGGCTCTGAGCCACTTCCGATTGATACTGTCTTACTTGTATATTGGCGACTCCGATCGTTCCCTCCAGCCTGGTGGTTCAGGCCGGATCACGACCAACGGAGGTTTCTCCCATGTCGAGCTACGTCCACGAGCTGATGAGTCAAGTGAAGGCCAAGAACCCCGCCGAGCCGGAGTTCCACCAAGCGGTCCACGAGGTCGCCGAATCGCTCGCGCTCGTCTTGGAGCGTCATCCGGAGTACCGCGCCGCGAAGATCCTCGAGCGCATCATCGAACCCGAGCGCGTCATCCTCTTCCGCGTGCCGTGGGTCGATGATCAGGGCGAGATCCAGGTGAATCGCGGCTTCCGCATCGAGATGAACAGCGCGATCGGCCCCTACAAAGGCGGCCTTCGCTTCCATCCCTCGGTGAACCTCGGCATCCTGAAGTTCCTCGCCTTCGAGCAGGTCTTCAAGAACTCGCTCACCACGCTGCCCATGGGCGGCGGCAAGGGCGGCTCGGACTTCGATCCGAAGGGCAAGTCCGACATGGAAGTGATGCGCTTCTGCCAGAGCTTCATGTCCGAGCTCTATCGCCACATCGGCCCCAACACCGACGTGCCCGCGGGCGACATCGGCGTGGGCGGCCGTGAGATCGGCTTCCTCTTCGGCCAGTACAAGAAGCTCGCAAACGAGTTCACGGGCGTGCTCACGGGCAAGGGCCTCAACTGGGGCGGCTCGCTGATTCGCCCCGAGGCGACCGGCTACGGCGCCGTGTACTTCGCGGCGGAGATGCTCGCGACGCGCAACGAGACGCTCGAAGGCAAGCGCTGCCTCGTTTCCGGCAGCGGCAATGTGGCGCAGTACACCGTCGAGAAGCTGCTCGATCTCGGCGCGGTGCCGCTCACGCTCTCCGACTCGGCCGGCTACATCTACGACGACGCGGGCATCGACCGGCAGAAGCTCGCCTACGTGATGGAATTGAAGAACGTGCGCCGCGGCCGCATCAAGGAATACGCCGAGAAGTTCTCGTCGGCGGTCTATCACGCCATCGACCCCAAGGCGGACTACAACCCGCTCTGGAACCACAAGGCCCACTGCGCCTTCCCGTCCGCGACGCAGAACGAAGTGAATGCCAAGGACGCGCAGAACCTGCTCGCCAACGGCGTCTACGTGGTTTCCGAAGGCGCGAACATGCCGACGACTCCCGACGGCGTGAACCTCTTCATCGAGAAGCGCATCCTCTACGGCCCCGGCAAGGCGGCCAACGCGGGCGGCGTCTCGGTGTCGGGCCTCGAAATGGCGCAGAACAGCATGCGCTACGGCTGGACACGCGAAGAAGTCGACAACAGGCTGCGCCTGATCATGAAGAGCATCCACAGTGCGTGCGTCAACGCGTCCGAACGCTTCGGCACGCCCGGCAACTACGTCAACGGCGCGAACATCGCAGGCTTCCTCAAGGTCGCCGACGCGATGATGGACCTCGGCGTCGTCTGAGCCTCCCACCCACGAGCGCGGCGTCTCGCCACGAGCGCCGCGCTTGTCGCTAGAATCCCGGGCGGAGCGGCAACCGGCTGCTCCGCCCGATTTTTCCCGCGCGTCCTCCTGGCTTTCTCGAGGACGGCGCTCCTCCTAGCCCTCTCGGGAGGCTCGCATGGCCCGCCGCGATCCGTCTCGTCCGCAGCCGGTGCCCGTGCGCCGGATGCGCGGCTTCCAAGACCTCATGGGCCGCCGTGTCCAGGACATCATCCTGGTCTCGAGCCTCTACGAGTCGTTCATCCTCGCGGAGGACGGACAGCTCAGCGAGCTGATCCTCAGCGAATTCCTCGATCTCAATCTGCACCACACGCCGGGCCTGACGCGACTCTCGACCGGCGCTCGCGCGCTCGAACTGGCGAAGTCGGACCGGCGCTACAACCTGATCATCACGACGATCAACGTCGGCGACATGAACGCGCTCGACCTCGCACGCCGCGTCCGCGAAGCCGGGCTCGACGTACCCGTCGTCCTGCTAGCCTTCGACAATCGCGAGCTCTCGGACTTTCTCGCGCGCAACGACGTCAACGACCTCGAGCGCATCTTCCTCTGGCAGGGCGACGTGAGGATTCTTCTGGCGATCGTCAAGTACGTCGAGGATCGCTGGAACGTCGACTTCGACGCCGACATCGGCGGCGTGCAGGTGATCCTCGTCGTCGAGGACAACATCCGCTTTTATTCGTCGTTCCTGCCCATGATCTATACGGAGGTCGTCGCGCACTCGCAGCGGCTGATCTCGGAAGGGATCAACCTCTCGCACAAGATCATGCGCATGCGCGCACGGCCGAAGATTCTGCTCTGCACGACCTTCGAGGAGGCATGGTCGTACTTCAAGCGCCATGCATCGAACGTTCTGGGCGTGATCTCGGACATCGAGTTTCCGCGCGAAGGCGAGATGTGCCGCACGGCGGGCGTCGATCTCGCGCGGATGGTCCGCGCCGAGATGCCCGACATTCCCGTGCTCCTGCAATCGAGCCGCCCAGAAAACGAACGCGTCGCGCTCGAGGTCGGCGCGCACTTTCTCGTGAAAGGCTCCCCGACCCTCCTCGCCGACCTGCAGCGCTTCATGACCGAGAACTTCGCGTTCGGCGACTTCATCTTTCGCACTCCCGACGATGGCGAGGTCGGACGCGCCCACGACCTCAAGACCCTCGAGGAAATGCTGCGGACCGTCCCGATCGAGTCGATCCTCTTTCACGGCGAGCGCAACCACTTCTCGAACTGGTTGAAGGCGCGTACCGAGTTCGACCTCGCCCATCGGCTCAGGCCGCGCCAAGTCTCGGACTTCTCCAACAACGAGGATCTGCGCCACGACCTGATCACCGCGATCGCCGAGTATCGCCGCGACCGGCATCGCGGTACCGTCGCCGATTTTGATCCATCGACTTTCGACGCGGAGAGCTCGTTCTCGCGCATTGGTGGCGGCTCCCTGGGCGGGAAGGCCCGCGGTCTCGCGTTCGTGCGCCGCATGCTGGACGTCTACTGGCAGCGCGATCCGATCCCGGGAGTTCGCGTCGACGTGCCGCCCGCGGTAGTGCTAGGCACCGACGTGTTCGACGAGTTTCTCGACGACAACGACCTCAAGGACTTCGCGCTCAGCAGCGACGACGCGGAGGAGATCGCGCACCGCTTCATGGAGGGGCGCTTTCCCGAGGATGCCGCGCGGGACTTGCGCGCCTTCCTCGAGCTCGTCCGTTTCCCGCTCGCCGTGCGCTCGTCGAGCCTGCTCGAGGATTCCCAGTACCAGCCGTTCACGGGCGTCTACGAGACCTACATGCTCGGCAACGACGAGCCGAGCGTGGACGAGCGCCTCGAGATTCTCCTGCGCGCCGTCAAGCGGGTCTACGCCTCGACGTTCTCGGTGCATGCAAAGGGCTACCTTCGCATGACGCCCTATCGCCTCGAAGAGGAGAAGATGGCGGTGATCGTGCAGAAGATCGTCGGAGCGCGGCACGGCGACTTCTACTACCCGAACTTCGCGGGGGTGGCCCGATCGCACAATTTCTATCCGACGCCGCCGATGAAGTCCGAGGACGGCATCGTCGCGGTCGCGCTCGGACTCGGGAAGTGGGTTGTCGAGGGCGGCTCGTGCGTCCGGTTCTGCCCCAAGTACCCGCGGCATCTCATGCCCTTCTCCTCGCTCGACGACGCCATCGATGGATCGCAGCGTTCGTTCTCGGCGCTGCCGATCGACGGCAAGCACGGCATTCGCGAAGTCGAAGTGCCGCTCGAAGCCGCGGACGCGCACGGCACGCTCTCCCGCGTCGCGTCGACGTTCTGTCCCGAAAATGACGCCCTCTATGACGGGACGTCGCGCCCCGGCGTGCGCGTGGTCACGTTCGCGCCCCTGCTCAAACACGGCATATTCCCGCTCGCCGAGACGACCGAGCGGTTGATGTCCATCGGCGAGCGCGGCATGGGAACGCCGGTCGAGATCGAGTTCGCCGTCAATCTCGACGTCCCCCGGGGCACGCCGGCGGAGTTCGGCTTCTTGCAGATGCGCCCGCTCGTCCTCTCGCGCGAAACGGACGAGCTGGACCTCGGAGTAGAGGACGAATCGCGCGTCCTTTGCCGGAGCTCCCACGTGCTCGGCTCGGGCTCGCTCGACGACGTCCACGATCTCGTCGTCATCGATTCACATCGCTTCGACCGCGCCCGCAGCCGGGACGCCGCCGCGGAGGTCGCGCGCTTCAATGGACTCCTGATCGCGGAAAAGAGGCCCTTCCTGCTCATCGGCGTGGGCCGCTGGGGCTCCACCGATCCGTGGCTCGGTATTCCGGTGCAGTGGGACGAAATCTCGGGCGCGCGCACGATCGTCGAGGCCGGCTTCCGCGACTTCGCGGTCACCCCCTCGCAAGGAACCCACTTCTTCCAGAATCTCGCGTCTTTCCAGATCGGCTACTTCACGGTGGGAGCCGACCGCAAGCAGGGCTTCGTCGATTGGGAGTGGCTCGCGGAGCAACCCGCGCAC
>CAZPJJ010000146.1:0-9099 GCA_964586535.1 uncultured Acidobacteriota bacterium
CGCGGCGATTGGCGGGCCCCTCGAGGCACGCGCCGTCGTAGCGCCTGCCCCAAGGGGGGTCGCAATCGGCGCGTCCCTCGAGATAGCCCTGCGGCACGTGGCACTTGATGCAGAACTCGCCGACGCCGATGTTCCCGAGCACTCTTTCGTCGTCCTGATTGGCGATGTCGACGGCCGCCCAGAAGAGCGGATCGCGCGCCGAATTGGCCATGAGCGAGCCGGCCCATGAGTCGGTGGGCTCGTAGATCGGCTCTCCGGACTGCCGGTATCCGCCGTGACAGCCCGAACACGAGGAGGGGCTGTCGAGCGTTCCCGGCTGGCCCGCACCGTCCGAGAAAGCAGGAAAGGCCGGATCTCCCGAGCCGTCGGAAGGCTGCGTTCCAGGGAGGGGGACGCCCGTTTCGGGAGACGCCGCGAGGAGGAAGGTCAGCGCCACCGCGACGAGCGCGACGAGCGCACCGGCGCGAAGGCGGTTCCCAAGACTGGCAGACGATGATCGGCTCACGGTCCCACTCCCTACCGCTTTTTGTCTTCTTTTGCCCGTTCGTGTTCCCAGGCGTTCGTGGCGCGCGAGAGAACCCGCGACACCATCTCTCCATCTCCAGTTTCAGTTGAGCAAGAAGATACGGTAGAAAGCCGCCGGGACCGGTGAACTGTCGATGTATTGTCCAACTGGTGACGCGCCGAGAACGATCGCGTCGGAGAAGTCCGGCCTCGTCGCGCGCTGCACCTCGCAGAGCGCGCCCGGGAAGTAGTGCTCCCAACTCAAAAGGACGGCGCCCCCGCCGGGGATGACCGTCACGCGAAGGTCTGCACCGGAGGGCCAGAGTTCCAGATAGCGATAGTCGATGCGCGAGTACTGGAGGCGCGACGGATCGAATCGGGCCCCAGGCGGCAGCGTCACCGATTCGTGAACGCCTTGTCCTTTCGACTCCGCGAACTGAAGGTAGCGGCGCGCCCACGAGCGGATCGATCCACAACCTCCGCCGCCGGGCTCGGGTTCGAGGATGTCGAGCATCACCGAGTCGGCGGCGACCGGATCGTCCGAGACGATGAGCGAGCCGGGCCATTCGCCGCCGAAGGTCTGCCACGGAACGGGCTCGACGCCCCAGTTGCGGCAAGGTTGACCGAAAAGCATGTCGCCGACGGTGAGTACGGTACGTTCGGCGAGCGAACGGACGCTCGGATCGCCGGGCTTCACCGGACTTCCCATGATGTCCGCGAGCACCGACGCTTCGGGGACATCGTTGTAGAGCCACGCGTGCATCTGATCGGCACCATCGATCGAACCGAGGTGGTTCTTGTAGCCGAGCGTGACGTTGGCCTGCCCGTGTCGCTTCACGATCGGCACGTTGACCAGGTAGTCCGTCGAGATCGCCCACGTGTAGAGCCGCGTCTCCGGAGGCGTGGTCGCGTGAGCCGGATCCCAGGTGACGTAGGTGGCGGGATCGAAGGCGTCGCCGCCAGGCTCGTCCACGCCGCCGCCGGCCGCATGAAAACCGACGTCGGGGAAGACCGCGCGGACTTTCTCGCGAAACCAGGTCGCGATGAAGCGCGTCGGCGTCGTGTTCGTCCCGTCGTAGATGTGGCAGTTTGCCGAGCGTCCGCCCGCGCGGATGAAGCCGCGAATAACTGCTATGCAGGGCTGCGGAATCGCGTCGATCTCGTTACCGGCGCCGTCGCTCGCATCGAGTGCGTTGTTGCAGTTGATCTTGATCGAGAGCGTGCGCGACGCGTTGTCGGCGAGCGAGAAGACGGTGCGCCACGCATCTTCCGCCGTGCCGCCGTGAAGCAGACGCACTGCTGCGTCCAGCATCAGATCGACGGCATCCTGATCGACGAAGTCGCGGTAGCGGCCCGAGACGCGCGGCCAGATCGCGGAGCGCCCGTGGTGGATGTGAACGACGCGAGCGGCGGCGTCTTGGGCATCGCCCTTCGCGAAGCGCGGCATGACGAGAGGCCCTGCCGAGGCGAGGACGGCGGTGCGAAGGAATGTCCGGCGTGATGGAGCGCGGTGGCTCATGGATCACCCTCTCGTGGTACGCCCTGGAGCCGCTCCCTCAACGACGCGTAGCGAGCGGAGTTCCGTCGATCCGTGCGTCGGAAGGGCGATCGAGGAGCCGGCGCTCGAGCGGGCCGAAATAGAGAACGATCGCGGCCGCGACGATGCCGAGTGAAATCCACTGGCTGGTGCTGAAGACCAGGAGCGATCCACGGTAATCGGCACGGACGAACTCGAGGAAGAACCGGGCGACGCCATAGGCCCCGCACCACACGACGGGTGTCGCCCACGGGCGCGGTCCACGGCGCCAAAGGACCAAGACCACAGCGAAGAGCGCGAACTCGAGCAGGAACTCGTAGACCGGAGTCGGATGCAAGGGCAGGTGCAGCGGAGTGCCCATCATGCGATGCGCGAGTTCGTTGGTGTACGTAATCCCCCACGGCAGATCGGTGGGTGCGCCATAGCAGCAACCGCCCAGCAGGCAGCCGATGCGCCCAATACCGTGGGCAAGCGGTATCACCGTGAAGACGATGTTCGTTCCGAGGCCGATCGGAATCTGATGGCGCCGACAGAACCACAGGAACGTACCGACACCCAAGAGCGCGCCCGCGAGCCAGATGCCGCCGCCGGCAAACACGTCCAGTAGCGTGATGCGTCCCGACACGAGATCCGAGAACCTGGTGATCCCATTGACCACGCGACCGCCCAAGACGCCGGCGATGAGGCTCATGAAGTACATGTCGGTCCACGGCTTGTCCGGGTACACGCTGCGGCCGAAGTGCCGGAAGACGAGCCAGCCGACGATGCACGCGAGCGCGTAGAAGAACCCGTAGCCGCCGACGCGTAGGTGGAACGTCGTCCCGAAGAGCGTGATCTCGCCCAGGTCCAAGAGGATCGGTAACACGGGACCTCCGAATGTCGCCGGACGGAATGCCCGGGACGGGGGGAGTGGGCCGGAGGGCCGGCCGGAATGTACGGGTTTCCCTCGCCCGTCACCAGAGAAAGCAGTCGAAACTTCGGTCTACCCGAGGAACATTTTCACGGCAAGAACGAGCGCCGCGCCGACGAAGAGAATCCGCAAGACCTTCTCTCCGGCGCCGAGCGCGACCCGCGCTCCCAGCGCTCCGCCGCCCGCGAGACCGAGGGCAAGGACAAGCCCGGCTTTCCAATCGACGAGGCCATGGAAGGCATATACGGGAAAGGCCAGGCTCTGCTGAACGAGCACGAAGAGGACCTTCACGGCGTGACAGCGCACCAGCGGCAGTCGCTCCCAGAGAGCGAGCGGAAGAACGATCAGAAAACCGATCCCCGCCTGCACGAATCCGGCGTAAATCCCTAGCGCGGCGAATGCCAAGAGGGTCCGTGGGCGCAGCGTGTGCCCGTGCTCGACTTCGCGGGGCACGGGAGGCCGGAGCAGAATCAGGATCGCCGAGAGGACGAGCGTCGCTCCGAGCACGCGGCGGAAGGCCGCGTCGGAGACGGTGGCACCCAGGAGCGCGCCGAGCACCGAACCCGGTGCCGCGACGGCGAAAAGCGGCCAATAGGCACGGAGACCACGGATCCCCCCGCGGCGGAACGCCGCGACCGCGGTGACGTTCTGCGCGATGAGCGCGATGCGGTTGGTGCCGTTGGCGACGGGGCTGGGCAGTCCGAGGACGACCAGCAGCGGGACGGTGAGCAGCGATCCCGCGCCCCCGGTGACATTGAGAAAGCCCGCGATCACGCCGATCGCGAGCAGCAACGCGATGGACGCGGCGTCGAGAGGAAGCGACGCATCGAAAGCCAGCATGAGGCCGCGAGGATAGCGTCAAACGGGGGCTCGACGGAGCACGTCGGGTCCGCGACGCAAAGCCCGCACGAGTCGCGACCATCGTCCGTGCTTCCCGCGGCGATCAGGGGTTTGATGACGGCATGACGGTCGAGCCCGAGAGCGGAAGCCAGACGCAGAATGGCGAGCGTGGATCGTCTTTTCTCGTCGTCGACGAGAATCCCGATCACGCTCTGCTCATTGCCGAAATCCTCACGTCGCGACACCCGGGCGCCAAGGTCAGCGTCATGCGCGGTGCGCCGCGCCACGTCGACTCGGGGGCCGTGATCATCTCCACGAACACCGATCCCGATGCGCTTCTTCCCGTTCTCGATCCACGCAACGAGCGGCGGCCTCGTCTCGTGCTCGTCGACGGGCCGGGCTCGCGTTGGTCCGAGGAGGCGCGAGCGCATCTCGCTCCCGACCTCGTCGCCGACAAGCGAGACGTCGCCCGCCTCGAAGACGTCCTCGCCGAGGTGACAGGCGTCCCGCGCCGCTCCCCGAGGAAGATCGTCACGGAGGTTCAGAACGGGGAGGGCGCGCTTCCGCCGCCCGTCCTGGACGAGCCGCCCTCGCGTGCCGAGCCCGCACCCGCGCCGTCCGCGGCTCGCGAGGTCCGCGCCGTGCAGACCAAGCCTGCGATCGGCGTCGCTTTTCCCGCGGAGGCACGCGAGCGCGAACGCGAACTGCTCATCGCCGGCATCCTCGCCGGTGAAGTTCGCGAGATCCTGGTGCACCTCGAGCCGCTGTCCCGGCTCTTCTCGATGAGAGCTCCGGGCGACGAGGCCATCTCGCGCTACGCGGAGAGCCTGCGCGGCGAGGTGCGCCGGGCCGCGGCGATCGTCGCGCGGATCCAAGCGCTCGCGACGGTTTCGGGCCCGCCGTCTCCGCCGCGTTCGATCGATGTCGCGCGCTTTCTGCGCCTGCGCCTTGCGGCGTGGAAGGCCTGGTTGCCCGGCGATGTCGCGATCACGGTCGATGCCGATCCGAACCTGCCGCTCGTCGACGCCTGGGCCGAGGTCCTCGGGCCCGTGATCGACGACCTGCTAGGTCTCGTGTTCGGAGAGTCCGCGCCCGGAAGCGCGCTCGCCGTGAAGATCGCCTCGAAGTATTTGCCCGCCGCCGCGGGCTCCGACGGCGCCGAGAGCCGGCCGGCGGGCCGCTGCGTGGCGCTCCTCATCGAAGGCGCCGGCGGCGAAACGCGCCGCAGGGAAAAGACGCCCGAGGCCACCGCGCGTCTCGTCGAGCATGCCGAACTGGCGCTCAAAGCGCATGGGGGCGATCTGCGGCTCGAGGAGGACGGCACGGCTCGCGTCGTTGGCGTCGCGCTCCTGCTGCCCGAGTCGACCGGGCGGCGCGTCGTCGTTGCCGAGGACGAGCGCCGTCTTCCGCGGCGCTCGATCCTCGTCGTCGACGACGACGAAGACATCCGCTCGCTCGCCGACGAAATGCTGCGATTGAAGGGCTATACGGTGACGACGGTCTCGTCCGGCGAAGAGGCGGTCGCACGCTTCCGCCGCGGCTGTCGGCACGACCTCGTCGTGCTCGACTTGCAGATGAAGGGGCTCGATGGACGGGCGACATTCCACGAGATCAAGAAGATCGATCCCAACGTTCGCGCGATGCTGATGTCGGGGTCGGCGACGGGTGTCGAATTGCGCCGGCTTCTCGCCGATGGGCTCTTGGGATTCCTGCCGAAGCCTTTCAGCTTGCGTCAGCTGCTCGAGTCGGTCGAGGGTGCGCTCTTGTCGTGATCGTGTCGCGGTGTCCGGGCGAGCGCCGCGCGGATCACCCACGACGCTCCCGCTTCATAGAGCGCTCGCGAAGCCTCGGCGAGCGTCGCGCCGGTCGTCGTCACGTCGTCGACGAGCAGCACGTCGCGATCGCGCACGCATCGGCCGCGCGCCCTGAACGCGCCTTCGAGCGCCGCACGCCGCGCGCGCGCGCTCTTGCCTGTCTGGGGTGCCGTGTGCCTCGTCTTGACGAGCGCGCGCGCCTCCAATGGCAGTCCCAGTTCGCGCGCAAGCTCCCTCGCGAGCCGGCGAGCCGCGAATCGGCGCGGCGGCAGCCGAAGCGGATCGCACGGCACGGGAACCACGACCGCTTCGAGGCACGGGTAGCGTCGTCGCAGCGCACGCGCGAGCAGACGTGCCAGGGGCCGCGCGAGGGACGTCGCGCCCTGGAACTTCAGCGCGCGGTGGAGCGGGACGACGGGACCCTCGTACGCGAGCGCGGCGACCGCGCCGTCGCGTGTCAAGGAAGGCCGCTGGCGCGCGACCTCGTTCCAGCATTCCGCGCAGACGCCCGCGATCGCATCGGCAGGGAGGTCGCGGTCGCAGAGCGAGCAGGGGCCGGAGGCGAAGAGTGCCCAGGCGTCCTGAAGCGGAGCGAGGAACTCGCGGAGCTGGCTCGGCATCGGTTCAGCTTCATCGACTTCGCGGGAGATGGCTCGTGCGCGGAATCGCGCGCCTCCCGCACGCGAGATTCTCAGTGCCTGGCGTACGGATGATTGCGCGCGGCGAGAAGCGCGCGATAGACCTGCTCGAGAACGACGACGAGTGCGAGTTCGTGCGGGAGAGTCATTGGCCCGAGAGAGAGCGGCTCAGAGGGCCGCTCGAGGAGGCTTGGATCGAGTCCGTCCGGGCCGCCGACGACGAACGCGACGCGGCCGCGCTCTCGCCAGCGTGCGAGCTTCGTGGCGAAGTCGGCGGAGGAGAGCGTCGCACCGCGTTCGTCGAGCGGGACGATCACCGCCGCCGACTCGAGCGCGGAGGCGATGCCTTTCGCTTCTTCCGCGCGCCGGTCCGGCGCGCGCCGCGCCCGGCTCGGCTCGACGTGCGCGCGCTCGAGCGGCGCAAGCCGCTTCACACGATGGAGGTAGTCGCCTTCGAGTTCGCGCAGCGCTCCGTGCCGCGTCGCGCCGACCGTGACGACGAGAAGCGGCGCGGGCACGGTCAGATCTGGCCCGCGACGACGCGCTCCGGTGAGAGATGGGGTGCGTCGCCCCAGAGCCGTTCCAGCCTGTAGAACTCGCGTGCGTTCTCGCTGAAGACGTGGATGAGCATGTCGCCGTAGTCGAGCAGGATCCACTCGGCGCCGGCATCGCCCTCTTTGCGGGGCGACACGTGGACTTCCTCGCGGACGTTCGCGGCCACGGCGTCGGCGAGCGAGCGCACTTGTCGTTCCGACGAGCCGTGACAGACGATGAAGAAGTCGGCGAAGGGGATGCGCCCGCGCATGTCGAGAACGACGAGATTCTCGGCCTTGCGCTCGCTGAGAGCCTTCACGGCGGCGACGAGGGCCAGTTCGGAACGATCGAGCGTCATCCGCGGGAAACCTCCTGCCGATAGAGACCGCGAGCGCGAATATACCTCGCCACGGCGTCCGGGAGTCCTTCAGGTGCGAGGTCACCGCGGTGCAGAGCCTCGCGAATGCGACGCGATGCGAACGGTGCCTCGGGCATGGCGAGCGCGTGGATGCGCGCGCCATCGCCAGCAGCGGTCGCGGCCGTCGCGCCAAACGAAACGCCCGCCGCTCCGCGGCGCGGGAGAACGGCAAGTTGCGCCATGGAGCGGATGGCCTCGGCCTCGCGCCACGAATCCAGTTCGTCGAAGGAGTCGGCACCGATGACGAGCACGAGTTCGTCGGCGGGATGGAGCTTCGCGAAGTAGCGCAGCGTGTCGATGGTGTACGACACGCCGCCTCGCTCGATCTCGCAGGGAGAGGGGACGAGCCGCGATTCGCCGTCCAAGGCCAGCGCCACCATCGCGTAGCGATCTATCGCGCCCGCCTCGGCGGGCTCGCGATGCGGGGGCAGGAGCGAAGGGACGACCATCACCGCGTCGAGACGGAGCCCCTCGCGCGCGGCGCGCGCAACGCGCACGTGGCCTTCGTGAGGCGGGTCGAAAGTTCCTCCGAAAATCCCGAGTTTCATTCGCTTTCCTCGCCGAGGACGCCGAGGTCGGGGTCGGGAAGCGGCGCGATGCTCTCGCGCGGGATCGAGAACACGAGTTCCGCCAGGGCATGCCGCAGAGGCGCGAGACCGTCGCCGGTCGCGGCGGAGATGGCGTGCACGGTGACACCCCGTTGCGCAGCGGCTTCGCGGACGCGCTCGAGGCGTTCGGGCTCGTCGAGAGCGTCGATCTTCGTCGCGACGATCACTCGGGCTCGCCGGGCGAGTTCGGAGCTGTAGAGCTCCAGTTCCCGTTCGACGATCTCGAGATCGGAGACGGGATCGCGGCCCTCGATCGACGAGACATCCACGAGCAGCGCGAGGACACGGCAGCGTTCGATGTGGCGCAGGAATCGGTCGCCGAGGCCGCGGCCACGATGCGCGCCCTCGACGAGGCCGGGGATGTCCGCGACGACGAACGATCGGAACTCGCCGGCATCGACGACGCCGAGATGCGGGACGAGCGTCGTGAAGGGGTAGCTGGCGATCTCGGGTTTCGCCGCCGAGATGCGCGAGATGAGCGTGCTCTTTCCAGCATTCGGGAAGCCGACGAGACCGACGTCCGCGAGCAGCTTCAGGACCAACCGCAGCGTACGCCGGTCGCCCTCCTCTCCGGGCTGAGCGAAGCGGGGCGTCTGGCGTGTCGCGGATTTGAAATGCGCGTTGCCCTTGCCGCCGCGGCCTCCGCGGGCCGCGACGAAGGTCGCGCCTTCATCCGTGAGGTCCGCGAGCAGTTCGACGCCGTCCTCATCGAAGACCTGCGTGCCGAGGGGGACTGGCATCACGAGGGATTCGCCCGAGCGGCCCGTCTTCAGCGACCCTTCGCCCGGGCGGCCGTTCTCGGCGCGGTACTCGCGCTGGAACCGGTAGCGGAGCAGGGTGTTCTCGGCGCTGGTGGCGACGAGCATGACACTGCCCCCGGCCCCGCCGTCGCCCCCCGACGGACCGCCGCGCGGGACGTACTTCTCGCGCCGGAACGCGACGGAACCGGCGCCGCCGTTCCCGGCCACGACGACGAGCCTGATCTCATCGAGGAACAAGGCAACGAGCTCCTGGGCGTCGGGCCCATGAAAGCACGAAGCCCGGACCGGTGGTCCGGGCTCGGCGTGTCGACCGCTCGCGTGCCGGGATGGAACCCCTCAGGCGCGCGGCTCGACGGTGACGAACTTGCCCATCTTGCCGCGGTCGCGGAAGTGGACCATGCCGTCGATGAGCGCGAAGAGGGTGTCGTCTTTACCGCGACCGACGTTGGGACCGGGCTTGATGGGCGTGCCACGCTGCCGTATGAGGATGTTCCCAGCGAGAACGAGTTCGCCAGCGTAACGCTTGACGCCCAGG
>CAZPJJ010000147.1:0-9053 GCA_964586535.1 uncultured Acidobacteriota bacterium
CCTGCGCCCCGAGACCCCCCGGGGGACGCGGCCGACGGTGCCCCGCCGGCGCTCGCGCGTTCGCTGAGGGCGGCGGCCGAGGGCGGACGGCGCCAAGCCGGGCGGCCGCGAGCTAGCCTGGGGGGTGTCGGCTCGAAAGGATATTGTGTTTTCGCGCCCCCGGTCGGTATAATCATCGGGACCTTGCCTCGATCGCAGAACAATATTCGGATCGGGGCGGTTCTTTTCGACCGGATCACGGCCCACGAGGGGCCGTTCCGGAAGGAGCGACCCGATGCCCGTCGTCATCAAAGGCAGCGGCCTCACCATCGAAGACGTCGTCCGCGTCGCCCGCTACGGCGAGCGCGTCGAACTCGCGCCCGAGGCCATCCTGCGCATCAAGACCTGCCGCGGGATGCTCGAGCGCAAGATCGCCGCGCGCGAGGTCATGTACGGCGTCAACACCGGCATCGGCGAGCTGGCGAGCGTCGTCCTCGACGACGCGCAGGTGCGCGATTTCCAGAAGTTCCTGATCTACAACCACGCCGCCGGGATCGGCGATCCCGCGCCCGTCGAGCACGTGCGTGCGGCGATGCTCTCGCGCATCAACGTGCAGGCCAAAGGCATGTCGGGCTGCCGCCCCGAGATTCCGCTGACTTATGTCGCGCTGCTCAACGCGGGCATCACGCCGATCGCCTGCGAGAAAGGCAGCGTGGGCGCCTGCGGCGATCTTGCGCCGATGAGCCAGATCGCGCTCTCGCTGATGGGCGAGGGCGAGTGCTTCTACGGCGGCCAGCGCATGGCGACGGCGCGCGCGATGGAGCAGGCCGGGATCCCCGTGCCGGGGCTGCAGGCTCGCGATGGACTCTCGGCGATCAACGGCTCGAACCTGATCACGGGCATCTCGTGCCTGCTGCTGCACGACATCATGCGCTGGACGAAACAGGCCGAAATCGCCGCGGCGATGACGCTCGAAGCGCTGCTCGCCAACATGAAGCCCTACGTGAGCCGCCTGCACGAGCTGCGCGGCTTCCCGGGCGCCGTGGCGAGCGCCGCGAACCTGCGCGCCATCATGGACGGCTCGGACCTGATGACCGGCAAGATGAAGGTGAAGGTGCAGGACGCCTATTCGATGCGCTCGACGCCGCAGGTGATCGGCGCGCTGCGCGACGCGATCGCCTGGGCGCGCGTGCAGGTGGGCATCGAGCTCAACGGCTGCGCCGACAATCCGATCTTCCTGCCCGAAAGCGACACCGTGCTTACCGGCGCGAACTTCCAGGGCACGCCGATCAGCCTGCCGATGGACATGATCGGCGCCGCGGTGACGATGGTGACGGTGCTCTCCGAGCGGCGGCTCAACCGCCTGCTCAATCCGGCGCTCTCGGTGGGCCTGCCGGCCTTCCTGACCAAGGGCGCGGGGATGTTCTCGGGGCACATGCTCAGCCAGTACACGGCCGACATGCTCATCGTCGAGCAGCGCATTCTTTCGACGCCCGCGTCGGTGCACTCGATTCCGGCGGCCGCGGACCAGGAGGACTTCGTCTCGATGGGCATGAACACCGTGCTCAAGGCGAAGCAGATCCTCACCAACGCCAACGGCGCGCTGGGCATCGAGATGATCGCGGGCGCGCAGGCCCTCGACTTCCGCGAATTCTCGTTCGGCCGCGGCACCGAGGCCGCGCGCCGGGCGGTGCGCCAGGTCGTCGACCACCTCGACGAGGACCGCCCCCTCTACCGCGATCACAACAACATGGCGGCCGCGGTCACCGAGTGCCGCGTCCTCGACGCCGTCGAAGCCGAGCTCGGCCCCTTGGCGTAACCGGCCGTCGGCGGCCGTAGGCGGCGAGCCACGCTCGCCGCGTCGTGCCTGGCGCGAATCCGAGTCTCTTTTCCGGGCGATCTCCGGAAACAGATTCACGCGGATGCTGGATGCGGGCAGCATGGCTGCCCGCCTACGGCGCGTGCCCGTCGTGAATTCCAGGTCTCCGCCGGCGGTGCGCCAGGCGCGCCGACTTGTCTAAACCCTCTCCTCGACACAAGTTGCCCGTAGCAGGGCCCAGAGAGAGAGGACCACCGATGGAGGATCGATCCCCGGGATCGGAGCCCCTTTCGGTCGCATGGACGCGTGAGCAGGCACCCCGGCGCTGGGATTACGCCGCGTTTCGCGCCATCGACGGATCGCATCCGCTGCGCGAGCGCGCGCCCGGGGCGTGTGTCGTCTATCAGGCGCGGCGCGTGCGCGGGGCGCGGGTCCTCTATTTCAACTTCGATCTGGCGCGCGAGATGGGATTGATCGACGCCGATCATCCCGACACGCTCTCGGCGCGGCTCGAGCGCGCGATCCTCGATGCGTTCGCGATCCAGATCATCAATGAATACGACATCATCCATCGCACGCCGATCGCCGCCGAAGACAAGGTGCCGCACGACGTGTTCGCGACGCGCTATTTGCAGCTTCAGCATCCCAGCCGGCGCGGGACGACGAGCGGCGACGGCCGCAGCGTCTGGAACGGCGCCTTTCAAGGGCGCGACGCGCTCTGGGACGTCACGAGCTGCGGGACCGGCGCGACGAAGCTCTGCCCCGCGACGGCGCAGACGAAGCGCTACTACAAGACCGGCAGCCGCACCGCCTCGTACGGCTGCGGCACCGCCGCGCCCGCAGAGGGCATCGCCGCGGGGCTGATGAGCGAGATCTTCCACCGCAACGGCCTCGCGACGGAGCGCGTGCTCGCGGTGCTGCGGCGGGCCGACGGCTTCGCGATCACCGTGCGCGCGGGGCGGAACCTGTTGCGGCCGTCGCATTTCTTCGCGCCGCTCAAGCAGGGCGATCTGGAAAGACTGCGCGCGCTCGTCGACGTCTTCACCGAACGCCAGCTCGCGAATCGCGTTTGGCCGCGCGACCGCACGCCCGCGCAGCGCTACGCGCGCTTCGCGGAGTCGATCGCGCGCTCGTTCGCGCAGGCGGCGGCGACCTTCGAGCGCGAGTACATCTTCTGTTGGCTCGACTGGGACGGCGACAACATCCTCGCCGACGGCGGGATCATCGATTACGGGTCGGTGCGGCAGTTCGGGCTCTTCCATCGCGAATATCGCTACGACGACGGGCCGCGCTTCTCGACGACGATCACCGAGCAGAAGCGCAAGGCGCGTGCGATCGTGCAGGGCGCCGCGCAGATCCGCGATTTCTTGATCACGGGGCGTAAGCCGCCGCTCGCCTCGCTGCGGCGCGATCCGCTGCTCGCGCTCTTCGACCGCGAGTTCGAGGCGACGCGCGACCGCCTGCTACTGCGGCAGATCGGCTTCGATCGCCGCACCCAGGACGCGCTGCTGCGCCACGACCGGCGGCTGGTGCGCCGCTTCGATCGCGCGTTTTCGTCGTTCGAGCGCGCGCGCTCGGCGCGGGGCCGCCGCAAGTGCACCGACGGCATCACGTGGGACGCCGTCTACTGCATGCGCGACGTGCTGCGCGAGCTGCCGCGCTGCCTGCGCGAGCGCTTCACGCCGCTCGCGCCGCGCGATCTCCTGGCCATCGCGCTCTCGAGCTATGCGTCGGCGAAAGACCGGCGGCGCAGCGCATCGCGCGCCCGTGCCGCGCTCGAGCTGCAGGGGCTCTACATGGTGCTCATCTCGCGCGCCGCGCGCCGGCTCGGCTCCACGCGCGATCGCGTGCTCGCGACCGTCGACAAGCGCTCGGCGACGATCAACCGCCTCGCGCGCGTCACCGGCGACAGCGTCACGCTCGCCGCCGAGCGGCTGCTCCGCCACCGCCGCAAGCTCTCCGCCGCCGAGTTCCAGGACGCGATGAAGCTCTTCATCGCCGAGAACACGCTCGACCCCGAGCACCCCGACGCCCGCTCCGACCACCGCGGCGCCGCCCCCTGGCAACAGCGCATCGCCGACGAACTCTCCGACCTCGTCACCAGCCTCCGCCACGGCCTCTGATCCCGGGGGACAGTCGACTTAGGGGGACAGGCACCCTAAGTCGACTGTCCCCCTAAGTCGCCTGTCCCTCGATGCTACGCGCGCTTGATGAGCGAGAGCGCGAAGTCGGGGCCGTGGCCGCCCTTGTAGGCGAGCCAGATGAAGAGCGTCGCGAAGGGCTCGGTCATGCGAGCGTTGGCGAGGGGGCCCAGGTCGATCGCGTCGAAGCCCAGCGCGCGGCCCAGGTCCATCGCGACGCGCTTCGCGCCCTCGTCGTCCGAGCAGACGGGCAGCATCGCGCGGCGCTCGCCGAAGCGCGGATTCGCCATCACCACCGTGCTGATCGTGTTGAACGCCTTCGCCACGCGCGCCCCCGGCGCCAGCCGCGCCACGATCTCGCCGCCCGAGTCCGTGCAGCCCACCGAGAGATCCGTGAGCGTCGGCAACAGCGGATTCGTCGCGTCGATCACCACCTTACCCGCCACCGCCGGCGCGATCTCGCGCAGCGTCGGCTCGACCGCGGCGAAGGGGATCGCCAAGAGCACGACCTCCGCTTGCGCCGCCGCCTCGCCCGCCGTTGCGACCGTCGCGCGACCCGCGTGACCTTCGAGCATCGCCACCGCCTTCGCCGACGCCGGATCGCGCGTCCCGTACACCACCTCGTGCCCCGCCTCGGCGAATCGCCGTCCCAACGTCGATCCCACGTTGCCCGTCCCGATGATCGCGATCGTCATGCGTGACTCCTTTGCGCCCGTCGCCGTGGGCGACCCCTAACACCGCGCAAGCCTGCCAGCACCCCGCACATCGAGCCACGCCGCGGCGCGCCGCGCCGATGGCTGACGCTCGTGACGTGGCGCCTTGTGGGACGGGGAAGGTGGGGGGAGTGGGGAGTGGGGGGAGGGGGCGAAGGCGAACGCGGAGCGATCGGTACGGCGACGGCAACGATGCGAGTGGCGCGCCTGGAGGGATTTGAACCCCCGACCAACGGTTCCGAAGACCGTTGCTCTATCCGCTGAGCTACAGGCGCGTCTCGTTCAACTGCTCGCTGGCGACGTAGTCTACGGGAGCAAAACGACCACGTGTGATGGGTCGCGGACTGCGCTTGACCCATCGCGCTGCGGGAGCAAGCCGGATACCTCTTCGGTCGCATCGTCCCTCCGTCGCACCCGCACGATCCTCCGTTCTTTGCCTCCCGAGCCGTACTTTGCAAGACCACTCACGGAACGCGATGTCAGAACCTCGCCGATACGCACGCTGGGCCGTCTCTCTCGCACCAGCCCAACGAGGCGTCATCGCCGAGCTCGAGAGTGCGAGGCCAGCCTCCATCGTTCTCGCCGACGGCGCGAGGGCGGAGCGATGTCGCCCCGCCCTCGACCGGCACGATTCGGGACCAGGATCAGTCCTTGCTTGGTGCCTCGCCGCCGTGGTCGGCGATCAGCACCCACTTGTCGCCCTGCTTCTTCAGCACGTCGGTCCAGCGACCCTGAGTCGCCTTTTCCTCGTTCTTCGCGTCCGTCTCGAGCATCGAGTAGTAGTAGTGGACGATGGCGATGTCGCCGTGGATCTTGATCGCGACCGGCTGGAGGCTGTGTAGCACCTCCTTAGTCGTCGCGAACTCGTGCGTGATCCAGGGCTTCATCAGTTCCTTGTTGCCCGGCAGGGGCGAGCGCAACGACCAACCGCTGTACTCGTCATGGAAGTACGAGAGGAACCCGTTGAGATCCCGCTTCGCCGCGAGATCCCAGTAGGCCTCGACGTTCTTCCAGACGTCCTTCTGCGCGGCCGACCAGTCCTGCGCGAAGGTGCCGCCGATGGAGAGCGCGATAGCAACGATCAGGACTGGAAGAGCACGTCTCACGATTGCCTTCCCCTTCGATCTCATCTGCTTCCTCTCTCCCTCACCGCGAACGGTGTGTGAACGCAACTCGCCGCGCTCGACTTTCGAGCGATTCCGATGCCATGCTGGAACTCCGACGAAATTACGTGGCATTTGGATGATAACAGAGCGCCGGGCTACCCGACCGGGCAGGCTGCTCTACGAACGAAGAACGGGGACTATCGCGCGCGAATCGAGAGATTCGGGCACGCTGTGCTCCCTGTACCCGATAGTTGGCTACGATTCCGCACGCGGCGGCCCCTCATCCCCAAACGTCATCCTCAATCTCTCCTTCGGGTCATCGAAATACACATCCGCTGGGTCGAACGCCTCGGGATCGAAATCCTCACCCGCCCATTCCTTCATCTCCTCGTGCTCCGGATCGCTCGGCGTCGCGAGAATCTCGACGAGTGAGCCGTAGCCCGAAGGGCCGCCGCAGTCTTCGGGAGGGCAGGCGCGCGCGCCTTCGGTGCAGAGCGGATAGGTGGCCGAGGGATCGCGGGGCAGGAGCTTCTCGAGGACGACCGTGTGTTCCCAGTTGGCGCCGTAGTCGTAGAGGTAAGAAGCTTCGTCGCGTTTCTGGCGCAGGTAGAGGCCGATCGGCACGTCCCAGGCGGGCAGAAAGTCGTCCTCTTCGGCGAGATCCTCGTTGGGGATGCCGATGGGATCGCAGAGGCCCGTCTCGGGATTGGCGACGTAAAAACCGTGCAGATGCGTGTCGTCCCATCCCATGGCGTCCTGGATCGCGCAGTGAAGATCCCAGAACGTCGCGTCGGCGGGGATGAGCACGCGCCGCCAGATTTTGGGCAGCACGTCTTCGAGCGTGATCTTCACTTGCAGGACGGTGTCTTTCGCCCGCATCGAGAATCCTCCCTCGCGCGCATCGAGCCGCTCGCACCGGGACGCTCGCGCCCTGCGCCGGTGCTAGCGGGCGCGCTTGGCCTCTTTCGACTGCAAGAAGGCCTCGACGTCAGCATAGCGCTCGCCGGCGTTCGCGAACTCCACGTAGTTGCGCGCGCGGGATAGCCATTCGAGAGTGCTGGCCCGCATGTCGCGAAGCGCGTCGACGCAGTGCGCCTGCGTCAGCGGCGGTTCGCCGCCGCCGGCGAGCGTCTCTTCGATGACGCGATCGGTGGCGCGCGCGATCAGGGCGGCGAGATCGGCGCCGCTCCAGAGCGCGGTCGCCTTCGCGAGCGCGGCCGGGTCGAGGCCCGCGTGAGGCAGGTCGCGGACGAGCACGTCGAGAATCGCGCGGCGCGCTGCCTCGTCGGGAGGCGGGACGAAGACGATGCGATCGAAGCGCCCCGGGCGATGCAGCGCGTCATCGACGTCCCACGGAGCGTTCGTGGCTGCGAGCACGAGCAGGTCTTTGTTGTCGGCGCCGATGGCATCGAGCTCTTGCAGGAGCTGATCGACGAGCGAACGCCCCGGGTTGCCGCGATGGCGGTGTCGTGGAAACGCGATCGCGTCGAGCTCGTCGAGGAAGAGCACGCACGGCGCACGCTCGCGCGCGGCCTGGAACGCGGCGTGCAGGTTGCGCTCGCTCTGGCCGAAGTAGGGGTCGAGTACGTCCTCGAGGCGGACGTTGAGAAAGGGGACCCCGCATTCGCCCGCGGCGGCGCGCGCGAGCATCGTCTTGCCGCATCCGGGCGGACCGTAGAGCAAGATGCCGCCACCGGCGCGTCGGCCGAAGCGCGCGAAGATCTCGGGCCGCTGGAAGGGCAGCACGATCATGCGGTGGACGGTCTTCTTGACGTCGTCGAGTCCGCCGATGTCGGCGAAGGTGAGCGGCTCTTCCTCGTCGACTCCGCTTTCGCCTGTCTCCGGCGCGTCGCGGCGCCCGCCGGGCACGAGCACCAGCACCCCGCGCTTGGCGAGCGAGCCGTCGATCTCGTCGCGCAGCGCCGTGACGCCCTCGACGACGCCGCGCCGTCCCGCCTCGGCGAGAAAGCGTCGCGCCAACTCGATGTCGCCGGCGCGCAACGCGGCGCGCCCGCCCGCGACGTAGCGGTCGAGAGCGAGGGCGTCGTGATCGAGCAGGGCCGCGAACTCCTGCGCCGCCTCCGTGTCGCGTCCGGCGGCGAGCAGTTCGTCGGCCAGCATCGCACGCACGTCGTGATCGTCGGGAGCCCGTTCGAGCGCGCGCCTCAGCGCGAGAATGCGCGTGTCGTTCATGCGCGGAATCTCCGCCGCAGATGGCGGCGCAGCAAGCCCGGAGCGATCCAGGAGTAGACGCAGAGCGCGATGTAGATCAACGCCCACACCACGCTCGCCGTCCCGAAGCCCAGCGCGCGCAGGATCAGCATGCCGCCGATGCCGATTCCCCACGACCCGCCCACGCCGAACTTCTGGAACGGCCAGAGCGGAAGCAGCGCCGGATGCGCGAGCAGGCGCTGTTCGAGCAGCCCTTCCTGCGCGCCCTCGGCCACCGAGGGATCGAGCGCCACGGCTTCCCGCGAGCGGCGCAGCCCGGCTTCGGCCCGGCCCACCGATGAGAGCAGCAATCCCGACGTCATGAGCGCGCGTGCGTCGTCGGGATGCTCGGCGAGCCAGGTCCGCGAGATCGCTTCGGCGTCCTGTGTGCGCCCTTCGAGCGTTGCGATGACGAAGTGCGCGCGATAGACGGCGCGCGCCGCGGGCTCGAGTTCCTGCGCGCGCGCCGCGAGCTTTTTCGCCTTGTCGAAAAGGCCGGCGCGGGCGACGACGATCGCGTAGCCGGCGATCAGATCGCTCGATTCGGGCTCGAGCCGAATCGCCTCGAGCAACGCGCGCTCCGCGCCGGGCAGGTCGCCTTCGGCGAGATGGGCCTCCGCGAGAATCGCGAGCAGAGTGGTGTCCTGCGGGTCGAGGGCGAGGCCCGTCGTCGCGGACTCGCGTGCGGTCTGCGGCTTCTCCATCGCGAGGTAGGCGGAGGCGCGGATCGCGAGAGCCTCCGCGTCCTCGGCCGCTCCCGCGACTTGCGCGAGCGCATCGAGCGCCCGCTGGGGTTGCCCCGCGTCGAGGAGATGTCGCGCCATGTGAATCTGGCGATCGCGCAGGGCATCCACGGGGCGTCCTCAGCGAAAGAAGAGTTCGAGGATGGCGAACGAGCCGCCGATGACGATGAGCCACGAGGCGAAGACGAGCAACGTCCCCATCAACCAGAGCGAGGCGTAAGGCTGGTCGTCACTCGCGTTGACCTGATAGAGCCGGTCGGCGGGGCGCTGGATCGCGATCAGTCCGCCGGCGAGGAGCATTGCGATGCCCTGATGCGCATAGCGGAGCATCCGCCCCTCGA
>CAZPJJ010000148.1:0-9041 GCA_964586535.1 uncultured Acidobacteriota bacterium
GAGAACTCGTCGAAGGACACGTGACGTTTGGTCTGACGCAGGTTGCGGGTTCGCCCGTCTCGCATGGAACTCTCCCTCTCGGTCGGGGAGCGGGCTCGGGCGCCTGGCTCCTCTCGCGAAGGTCAGTCACGCCCGGCGTGAGGACAAGCCGGCCCCGGCCCGCCCCCTTCGCGTGGCGGCGCCTACGGGCGCACGCCCTTTCCCACGGGATGCCGCGCATGTTCGCGAGGGGCCGCGCTCGCCGAGGTTCCTTTTCGCGGTCAACCGGGGTAACTTCTCGCCGCCCCGGGGAAGGACCGCGAACCATGGCCAACGAGAAGTCCGCGCACACCCTCGCACGGTTGACCGGCGTTCTCGCCGTCGTCTTCGCGCTGATGATCGCGCTCTCGCCGCTCCCCGCCGCGGGCTACACGCCCGGCACCGGCACGCTCTACAGCGACGACTTCGAGGGCTTCCTCGACGACGGCTGGGAGATGGGCAACGGCATCGGCAACCCTTCACCATGGACTCTGAAAGCCGATGCCACGGACACGGTGCTCTACGCCGACGGCATCGGTCCGTACGCGTTTTCGCCGACCAAGCACTGGGGGCGGCACTTCGTTCATCCCGTGACCGCGACCAGCTTCGAGATCGCATTCGAGTATCGCGCCGAGTTGGGAACGGGCTACGTCTTCGATCTCGAGGTGGAGCAGCGGGCTCCGGCGCTGCGGAAGATCCGCGTGCGCATCGACGCGCAGGGTGCGCTCTCGCTCTGGCGCACGGAGAACGGCGCTTTCGTACAACTCGCCGCGACGGCCGACGGCACGATTCCCGCGAACGGCAAGCGCTGGATTCGCCTTGCGATCGACGAACGCGCCGCGGGCGGACACTGGTTACGTGTGCGGGTCTGGAGCGGTAGCGCGACGCTCGAGCCGGCCACGTGGACCCTCGAGGCCGCCGACGCCAACGCGACGCTCGCCCGCGTCCACCGCTTCGAAGTGATGGCCGACGGACCGAAGAGCATCGAGACCTGGATCGACGACCTCGATGCCTGGGGCGACAAAGGCAATGGAGTCGCCTCGTCGATCGAAGAAGTCTGGGTGGTCGAGCTCTCGCATCTGGACATCGGCTTCACCGCGCCGCCCGACGACATCGAAGCGTTCGCGAAATCCCATCTCGACCTGGTTCTCAGCAACCTCGATGCCGACCCCGATTATCGCTTCACGATCGAATCCGGCTGGTGGCTCGATCACTGGTGGCGCCGCTCGGGAGAGTCCGAGCGCACGCGCATGGTCTCGCGCCTGCGCGAGGGACGGCTTTCGCTCGCTGCCAGCTATGCCGACATGCACACGAGTTTGATGAGCGCGGAGGAAGCCACGCGCGTCGTGGCATGGTCCTCGCGCATGGCCCGCGAGCACGCGTTCCCGGTGCGCACGTGGTGGACCGACGACGTGCCCGGTTCGTCTTTCGCGGTCCCCGAGATAACCGCGGGCTCGGGGATGGACTATTTCATCGGCGGCATGAACTGTTCGTTCGGCGGCCAGACGCTCGTTCCGGATCATGGCGACCGGCCCTTCTGGTGGGTCGCTCCCGATGGATCGCGCGTGCTCGCGTGGATCACTTTCGGCAGCTACGCGGAGGGCTTCGACTGGGGATTCTCCTTCTTCGATCAGCTCGCCGACTTGTACCGCAAGCTGGGCGACAAACTCCCCGAGCAAGAAGAAGCCGGCTACCCCTGGCGCGAAATCATGATCCTGCGCGGTTTCGACAATCACTATCAGGGCTTCCACGTACGCAATCTGGTCGATCAGTGGAACTCCACCTACGCCTATCCGCGCTTCCGCCTCGCCACCGCCGAGGAGTTCCTCGATCACATGCTGGCGACCTACGGTCCCGAGGCCTTCCCGTCGTTCTCGGGTGACTTCGGCGCGGCGTGGGCCGCGAGCCAGGGCAACACGCCGCATACGCAGCGGCTCGTTCGCGATGCGCACCGGCTCGCCAGCGCGGGCGAGGCGCTCGTCGCCGCGGCGGAGGCGCTGGACGGCGGCGGCGGCGCGGATGCGACGCGCGAGGCCGCGTACCAGGGGATCATCGTCGTCGACGAGCACACGGGCGCCGGGGGCTGGCCCGGGTATTTCACGCCCGAGGAGATGACGCGCAACAACCAGATCCATATCGACTACGCGCGAGACGCCCACGCGGCCGCGAGCGCGCTCGTCGACGAGGGGCTCGATCGCGCGCTCGCCGAAGTGTCGGCCGTGGGTGATGCCGTCGTCGCCGTCAATCCGACGGGCCGCGAGCGTGCTGGGTTCGTCCGCATCGCGCTCGAACCCGCTCTCTTCGGAAGCCAGTTCCGCGTCGTCGATCGCGCGACGGGTGTGGAGGCCGTCGTCCAGCGCTTCGAGGCGACGAGCGAGATCCTCTTCCGCGCCGAAGGGCTGCCCGCCTTCGGCTACAAAGTCTTCGATCTCGTGCCCGGCGCGCCCCAGGCAACTCCTGTGGGGCAACTCGACGTGACCACGACGACTCTCGAGAACGACTTCTACCGGCTCACGATCGACGCGGCGACCGGCAATCTGACGAGCCTCGTCCGCAAGGCGACCGGCCGCGAGATGATCGACACCGCTTCGGCCTACGGCTTCAACGAGCTTGCTGCGCAGTGGCACCAGCAGATGGGCTCTCCCCCCGCCATCGTGCCGCCGGCGGGCGCGACGCTCGCGGTGACCTCCGCCGGTCCGCTGGTCGCCGAGGTGCGCGTCACTCGCAGCGGCAGCGCGCACGTCGAAACGCTTTACCGGCTCCATCGCGGCGAGGATCGCGTCGAGATCGAGAACGCGCTCGATCGTTCATTGATGTCGGTCGTGCCGCTCTCGCAGCACTCGCGCTCATACACGGTCGCGATGCCCTTCGACGTCCACGGCTTTTCGCTGCGCGTCGACGGCGCCGCGCGCTTTCTCGATCCCGTCGGCGACGCGTTCGCGCGCTCGTCGCACTTCGATTGGCACAACGCGCAGACCGTCATGGCTTTTTGGGACGATCAGCAGGGCGTGCTCTACGCGATGGACGAAGTCGCGGCCCATCACTTCGGCGCCATGAAGACCCTCGCGTCCTCGACCATCACCACCGACCACGCGCTCGTCTTCTCGCGTCTCGTCGACAAGGCGGACGAGTATGAGTACGAGGACGGTTCCATCGGTCCCTACACCATCGAGCCCGGTATGCCCGAGGTCTCGCGTTTCACGCATCACGTGCGCGCCACGGACCCCACCTTCGATCCCGCCGCCGCCAACGGCTTCGGCATCGAGGCCCTCGCGCCTCTGCCCGCGCGAGTCATTGCCCGGCGCCCCGGCGACATGCCCGACGACCGCGCCTCGTTCTTCCGCGTGGACGCACCCGGCGTACACCTCTTCACCGCAAAGCCCGCCGATGTCGGCGAGGGCGTCGTGCTGCGCATGATCGAGCTGACCGGCCAGGAGACCGTCGCGCGCGTAGCTTCCGATGTCTTCGTCCTCGACGGCGCCGTGCGGGTGGAGCGCGATGAAGAGGGCGAGGGTATGGCGCTACCCACGGACGGCGACGGATTCTCGATCACCCTCGCACCCTACGAGACGGCGACCGTCCGCGTCGCGGCTCGCGTGTTGTGGTCGCCGATCACGCTCACCGTGACGAAGGACGCAAGCTCGGGCTCCGTGCGCCTCGAGTGGACCGGAAGCAACGCCCCCTACACCGTGCGCCGCGCGCCGTCGCCGCTCTTCACTGGCGCCACGACGATCGTCGACGAGGAGCCGGTGAACACCCACGACGACGCCGTGCTCGACGACGGGCAGACGTGGTTCTACTTGGTTCGTTAGCCCGGCCGAATCATGAAGCCCTGGCCGGAAATGCCGGACCTGCCCGCCGGCCACTCGCTTGCGCTCGCTCTGGGCCGTACTCGGCCCACGCAGACTGCGGAGTAGCCTTTGGCTACACCTCGTCTGCGCGGGCCTACGTGCGGCCCATCCGGCAGGCATCTGCGACATTTCCAACTCAGGTTTCATGAATCGACCGGGCTAGCCCGGCCGAATCATGAAGCCCTGGCCGGAAATGCCGGACCTGCCCGCCGGCCACTCGCTTGCGCTCGCTCTGGGCCGTACTCGGCCCACGCAGACTGCGGAGTAGCCTTTGGCTACACCTCGTCTGCGCGGGCCTACGTGCGGCCCATCCGGCAGGCATCTGCGACATTTCCAACTCAGGTTTCATGAATCGACCGGGCTAGCCCGCCCGATTCACGAAGCCCTGGCCGGAAATGCCGGATCTGCCTGCCGGAAGCTCGCCGGCGTCAGACGGACGTGAGATACCCCAGCGCCTCGCCGGCCTCGCCGTCCATGTCGACGCGCAGGTAGAGCCCGCCGCTGGCGACCGGGACGTGAATGACGCGCACGACGTCCTCGAAGCCGGCGAACTCGGGGCAGATCCGATGCAGATCGTTGGGAGAGCCCTCGAGGAACGCGCCGTTCCAGAGGACGCCTTCGTCCTCGGGATAGAGCGCGAGATAGTAAATGTCGCTCTCGACGAGATCCTGGAAGAAGTGCGAGCCGAACGATGCCTCGGGGATGAATCCGCCGAGCGGGCGAGCGACTTCGATCAGCATGCGGGCGTTACAGAGATCGGCGTAGCCCGTCTTGACGCCCAGGCGAGGGTCCTTCGAGCCCCAGCGCCCAGGCCCCATGAGGATGAACACGCGGTCCTTGAGCCGCTCATTGACCGCGTGGACGACCCGGGCGACCTCGACTTTGCGCTCGAGAGGCTCGAGACGGTCGTAGGCGGCCGCGTCCACGAGCACGACATATTCGATCGCGGCGACGCTGCCGTTGGTGACGTCGCGGTTGGCGGTGAAGACCTTGCGCGCGTCGCCGACGCCCTGCGGCAGCCGCACCGGCACGTCCGAGCCGCGCACGACCTGCGGGCGGCACTGCAGGATGTGGAAGCGCTCGCCGTCGCAGGCGAATTCGATGTCGACGGGCTGTCCGTAGGCGCGTTCGAGCGTCTGCAGCACCCAGCGCAGCAGTGCGGGGTATTGCGAATCCTGGACGAAGTTGTCGAAAGTGACGACAAGTTCGTTCGCGTCGGCGTCGAGGAACTTGCCGACGGGCCGCCGCAAGATGCCGTTGCGGTAGATCGAGACGACCTGCTCGAGCCCGGGTAGCCATTCGTCACAGAGCAGTTCGGAGAGCGGTACCGTGGTGAAGACATTGCGCTCGAGGTCGATCGCGTCGACCTCGCGTTGCGATGCGCGCACGACGTCGACATCGCGGACCTCGGCGCGCAGCGTGGGCACCCCGAGTGGGATCATGCGCGGGAAATCGGTCGACACGCGGTCGACGGCGCGCGTGCCGAGTCCGAGCACGATGCGCGCGATGCCGTCTTCGGCCTTGACGCGTGGATTGCGGCGGAACTCGTTGCGCGAGAACGCGACGCCCGCCCACGTCGGCAGGAACCACTTGCCGTAGCGCTGGCCCACGACCTTCTGGATCAGCACCGCCATGTTCTCGGCGTAGTCGAGCAAGTTGTGGCGGCGGCGGTAGCTGATCGGGTCGGGGTGCAGCGTGCTCGCGTACACTTCGGTGATCGCGCCGATCAGCTCGGCGAGTCGTGCCTCGAGCGGGCCTTGGTTGGCGACGAAGATGCTGCGGTACTTGCCTGCGAAGGCGGCGCCGAAGCGATCCTCGAGCAGGCTCGACGAGCGCACGACGAGCGGGTGCTCACCGACTTCTTCGAGCATGGCGCGCAGCTTGCCGACGATGACGGGCGGCAGCTCGGCGTTCTTGAACATCTTGACGATCAGCGGGTAGTGCTTGCGGATCTCTTCGATCTCGCGGTACTTGTGACTCTGCAGCTCGTAGAGCCCCTGATGCTCGAGAAAGCGCTCGATGACGTCCGAGCGCAGGTACCACGACTCGGGGCTGGCGATCTCGACCTGCGGCGCGCGCGGATCTTCGGCGCGAGCGCGGCGCAGGATGCAGCGCGCGAGCAAGAGTCCCGCCGCCTTGCCGCCGATGCGGCCCATGCCGTTGTCGTCGCCGATGACGCGCTGCAGCAGTTCGTCGAAGTCGCGGATCGTCAGCGCTTGGCGCGCGACGCCGATGAACTCGAGCTGGTCCGAGATGAAATGCCGCGTCAGCGCGACGCGCACTGCCATCGCCTCGGATTCGGGGAGCAACGTCTGGCCCATCGGCAGGCTGCAGAACGCGTGGACGCGCTCCGCCAGCACCCGGAATGAGACCTGCGAGAGGTTGGCGATCTCCTCGAGGGCCCGCGCCTCCTCGCGCTTGCGCGTGAGGTTGACGACGTCGTCGACGTCCTCGGGTGTGAGCGTCGCGGCGGCGAGCTCGTGGGTGACGAGCGCGATGAAGCCGCGGCCCATCTCGTCGAGGCGCGTCTCCTGCGGCGCGTTGTCGTCGCCCGAGGGGCGAGCCCGGCCAGGGTCTTCGCTCCCGGCGAGGGCGCGCGCGCGATCGTGGATGTCGTCGATCGTGGCGATCCCGCGCGAGTGGAGTGCGATGAGGAGGGCGCGATCGATCCGCTCGGCGAGCGCGGGGTAGAGCGTGTGCGCCTCGCGGATGCGCGCGAGCGTGGCCTGCGCCTCGTGGCCGGGCTGGGGGGGCGGCGTGGGGGTGTCGGCGTCGTGGTTCATGAGCGCGCGAGAGTATGGCAGACACGCGCGGCGCCGGCCCATACAATGCCGCGCACTTGGAGGAAGCGATGGAAGAGACGCGCTGCCCATGGGTACCCGCTGGCGACCCGCTCTACGCGAGCTACCACGACGACGAGTGGGGAGTGCCGCTCCACGACGACCGCGCTCTCTTCGAGCTCCTCCTTCTCGAGGGCTTTCAGGCTGGGCTTTCGTGGCGGACGATCCTGCACAAGCGCGAGGGATTTCGCCGGGCGTTCTCGGGCTTCGATCCCGCGGCGATGGCCCGTTGGAACGCACGTTCGATCGAACGGCTCGTCGCGGACCCGGGCATCGTGCGGCACCGCGGCAAAATCGAGGCGGCACGGATCAACGCCCGTGCGTACCTCGCGCTCCGCGAGGCCGGCCGCACGCTCGACGCGGTGGTCTGGGACGTCGTCGATGGCCGTCCGAAGATCAACCATTTCCAGACTCTCGCCGAGGTCCCCGCGAAGACCCGCGAAGCGGAGCGGCTGAGCAAGACGCTCTTGAAGCTGGGGTTCAAGTTCGTCGGACCGACGACGTGCTACGCCTTCATGCAGGCTGCCGGCCTCGTCGACGACCACCTGCTCTCGTGCTTTCGCCGCGCCGGTACCGTTTCCCCGTAGGCGGCGAGCCATGCTCGCCGCATCCCTCGCGCCGCGAACCGGATTCCGGAGAACCGATCATCGCCGTTGATGGATGCGGGCAGCACGGCTGCCCGCCTACGGAGATCGCGCGGTCCACGTCGTCGCCTGCGCCACGCGCAACCGGTCGTGCCCGGCCCCTTCACAAGAAGAATGCGGGTCGCACCATCGGCACGACCCGCTCGAGGAGGAGTCTGATTTCGTCAGGCGCGCGTGATCCGCTCGAAAGCGTTGGCGACGACGCGCACCGCGTGGATCGGCAGGCGCAGGTGAACCTCTTCCGTATCGTTGACGACGTCGATCTCGAGATGCCCGTTGCGTTTCGCGATCCGCACGGTCTCGTGCGGGGATTCCACCGTCACGAAGACCGCGTCGGGACATTCGCTGAGGCCATCGGCGACCGCACGAAGGAGGGGCACGTGCGGTCTGATCTCGCGGACGGCTTCTTCGGGCATCGCGAAGGGCAGCACGATTGCGGCCAGGCTGACGGCGATACCCGGCACCATGAGCGAGACGCCTTCTCCGCCTTTGGCCTTTTCGGTCACTTCGATGTCGATCATTCCGGCGCGCGCGACGCTGACGGCCGCGTAGGTGACGGAGCCGCCCAAACCGAGCGCGAACACCAGGACGAAGACGAGCGCGAGCTTCGTGCTTCTGGACATGACGTACCGTCCTTTCTCGATCAGCCTATGCGTCACGGGGCCTCTTGGACGCGGTCGACCCAGATGCGGACGGTCTCGTTCTCTTCCTCGACCGTCACCAGATCCTGGTTCTCGAATTCACCGAGCGCGTTGATCGCGGCGATGATGTCGATCTCGTCGTTGCCCGCGGAGAAGAGCGCATCGAGCACTTTCAGCGGCAGCTTCACGCGGACTTTTTCGCCTGGAGTGCCGTTGGAGGAAGCGCCGTCCACGTCGACGAGGAACATCCCCTGGCTCTTGCGCACCTTGACCTTCTCGTCCGGACCGTCCACGGTGACGTAGTCCCCGTCGGCCGCGTTGCGGAGGTCGTTCCAGATGCCGCGGATGTCGATGTTCTGGCCCTCGAGGGCCTCATTGATGCGGACCTTGCCCCCCTGCAGATGCGGGGTGGCTTCGATCTTCGGCAGGATGCTGGCGACGAGGGAGAGCGGCAGGTTCACGCGGACGTTCTCGCCGTCCGCTTTGCTGTCGACGCGCACGTGCAGCCAGAGGTCCTGCTGAGCGAAGGCGGGCGTGACGACGAAGAGCGCCAAGAGCGCGCAGGCCAGTCCGAGGGTTCTCAGGGTCGCGGTCTTCATGTTCGGTTCCTCCTCGCGGCGCTCATCGTTTCCGCCGCCTCTCGACGTGCCTGGAAACGGAATCCGAGGACGCAAGGTTTCGCGCATTCGGTCGTCGGGTGCGACCGGTCGCGCGACGGGGGGTGAACGGTCGATAATCCGCGGCTTGCGGGAGGACGACGATGAGCCTCGATGACAGGTTCCAGGCGGCCGTGGAGGCCTCCCGGGGCCTTCCGGCGCAATCCAACGAGACGCTTCTCGAACTCTACGGGCTCTACAAGCAGGCGACGTCCGGCGACTGCCAGGGTGCGCGCCCGGGTTTCCTCGACCCCAAGGGCAGAGCCAAGTACGACGCCTGGGCCGCGCGCAAGGGCCTCGCGACGGACGCGGCGAAAGAGGCCTACGCGGCTCTCGTCGAGCGCCTGGACGGCGATCGCTGAGTCGCGCCGCCACCGGCGACGCCGGCGGG